>JAKISV010000016.1 GCA_021648425.1 Rhizobiaceae bacterium | reverse complement strand
GCAACCGGGCATCACCGGATCGCCGGGAAAATGACAGGGAAAAAACCACAAATCATCTGTGATATCAAACTCAGCACGAATGCAACCTTTGCCATGGGGGCCGCCATCCTCATCAGCATGGGTGATGCGATGCAGCATCAACATCGGAGGCATTGGCAGTTGGGCATTTCCGGGCCCGAACATTTCGCCGGCAGCGCAGGTTAGAAGTTCTTCGTAGGTGAAGCTGGATTGACGTTCAGCCATATTGGCTCCTCATGTGAACTATATTCAGGGTCGACCCTTCATTTGCACCATTAATGCTAACCGTGCAAGCCGGTTCCCAGCCTATTGCGAATGATTTGCAAAAGTTCTATATAATGGTGAAGACTATCTTCAGGTAGAAACGTTTGAAATTTCTGACAGGCTTTATCACGGATGACAATTGTTCAATTTCATATGGATGATCAACAGGTTGTGGATAATTCGCAGTTGGCGCAAAAATTGCGCAATGCGGGCCTGCGCCCAACGCGCCAACGAACAGCGCTGGCTGAATTGCTGTTCAAAAAAGGCGATCGCCATGTGAGCGCCGAGTGCCTGTTTGAAGATGCAAAAAAGGCGCAAATCGTGATTTCGCTGGCAACTGTTTATAATACACTCAACCAGTTTAGCGAAGCGGGCCTTTTGCGGACGATTTCCATAGATTCAACACGGGTTTATTTCGACACAAAAACCGGTGACCATCACCACTTTTTTCTCGAAGACAGCGAGCAGCTGGTGGATATGCCTGAAGGATGTGTGCGGGTAGAGAATCTGCCCGATGCGCCTCCTGGTACAGAAGTCAGCCGCGTCGATGTTATTGTGCGGGTGCGTTCAACAAAATAACCCGTTCAGTTTTTGACTTTTTCGCCAGGATAAACGCCCCAAAGCAATGACTGGCGTACAAAACCGTTTAATTCAGACTTCTTTGCCGTTTTGACACTCAGTTCGCACCATTCGCCGCGACAATCTTCGACAGTCCCTAACGTACCAGCCTCAATCATAGCGACTACATTGGAACCAATGGTCGCTGAACCATACATGTTGATGGTAGGGACTTTTGGGGGGCTGTCTTCAGAACTACTTTCGGATGACTGCATGTCCCAGGGGGTGATGATTGTGACGCGTTTGTTGGAGAGCAACGAATGCAATACCCAACCTTCATTGCCTTTGGGGTCGCGCACTTTTCTCCAGTTGCCAAATTCCTGAATGACCTCCATCGGCAGCCCTTTTCTGACATAAAGCCATTGCACCTGATAATCGCGACCCGGGCCGACGCGCATATTTACGTGGCTGGCTTTAAGTGAGACAAATCGAGGAAGAGGCAATCCCGATTCGCCCACTGTTTGGGCTGAAGAAATCTGCAGGGACAGCGCCAACAAAAAAAGACCGGATATCAGGAGCACCAAAACCTTTTGGACACTTTTGAGACCATTGGGCGGCGAATTGACTGGGTGAAATGTTGTGTTAATCAAGTGAATCACTTTAAGGATGAGGGCTTGTGCCGGTTGCAAATGCTGCTCTGGCAAATATTCAGGATATTGTATAAAATAGTGTAAAGTCTTTCAGAGTTTTCTGGAAAGAGTTTCCCAAATTTGAAGGCAGACAATTTGGGTCAGGAACCGTCAATAAAATATGGAATAATCAGTTTATGTCATCAATGAAGCCACTTGTAATTGTTACCCGAAAACTGCCCGACAGTGTTGAATCGCGAATGGGTGAACTGTTTGAAACCAGACTGAATATTGAAGACGTGCCCTTGTCGCAGGCAGCACTGGTGGAGGCGGTAAAAACCGCGGATGTGCTGGTCCCAACGGTGACGGATAAAATCGATGCGGCGCTGATCAATCAGGCAGGTAAAAAACTTAAACTGATCGCCAACTTTGGCAATGGTGTTGATAATATTGATGTGGCAACCGCCGCGCGCAAAGGCATCACAGTTACCAATACACCCAATGTTTTGACCGAAGATACCGCAGATATGACCATGGGGCTGATGATTGCTGTTTCGCGGCGGCTGCAGGAGGGATCGCTAAAACTGGAAAATGGCCAGTGGAAAGGCTGGTCACCAACCTGGATGCTGGGTCATCGCATCTGGGGTAAGCGCCTTGGCATAATCGGCATGGGGCGTATTGGCACGGCCGTTGCGCGCCGGGCGCGGGCATTCGGGCTTTCCATTCATTATCATAACCGCCAGAAAGTATCGCGCGAAGTGGAGGAAGAACTGGAAGCCACCTACTGGGAAAGTCTTGACCAGATGCTTACCCGGATGGATTTTGTGTCGATCAACTGCCCCTATACACCAGCGACTTTTCACCTGTTATCGGCAAGGCGTATTGCATTGATGCAGCGCGATACTGTGGTGATCAATACTGCGCGTGGTGATCTGATTGATGAAGAGGCGATGATCAGTGCGCTGGAAAATAATAAACTTGCTGGAGCGGGCCTTGATGTTTTTGCCCACGAACCGGCGATTAATCCGCGACTGATGAAACTGGCCAGCCAGGGCAAGGCAGTGATTTTGCCCCATATGGGGTCGGCTACAATTGAAGGGCGCATGGAGATGGGTGATCGGGTAATCATCAATATCCGCACCATGTGCGATGGCCACCGTCCGCCGGACCGGGTTCTTCCCCTGGACAGCTGAAAATACTAATTTTTCACGACCTGTCGATTTTCAAACTTCCCATTCGTCTAAAGAGTGCGAGCCTGTCGCATACAGGCGTTTTATTGGGAGTTTGAAAATGACTTTAGCAATCACAGGAATTTACGCGGCGATTTTGGGCATTATGTTTGTTGTTCTGCGTATCAATGTCACGATCGAGCGGGCTAAAACCGGCATTTCGATCATGCATCAGGATAATATGGTGCTGGCAGAAAAAATGCGGCGGTTCGGTAATTTTATCGAAACAGTGCCGTTTGCCCTTGTTTTGCTGGCAATTGTTGAAACCACAGGTGCTTCAACGGCAATATTGCACAGCGTTGGCGCACTATTGTTGGCCTCACGCCTGCTGCATCCTTTTGGGCTTAATGCTGAGAATGGCAAAAACCCGCTGCGCATAGTGTCGGGATTAATGACCACGTTATCGTTTGCGATTGCCAGCGGATACATCTTGTGGACCGGATTTGGGGGGTGAAATATTTATTTCAGTTTCAATGTCGAATTTGGCATTGGCCGTTCGTCTTTACACTACAAGCCACGCGCATAAGATGCGTGGCAGTTATCAGGAGAAATAATTATGAAATATCTTGCACTTATTTATTCACCGCAAAACGCAGCACCAGCTTATGGCACACCGGAATTTGACGCCTTTATAGGCGAATACCAGGCAGCTACCGAAGTCTACGCCAAAGACAAAGTGATGATTGCGGGGGAGGCGTTGGAAGATTCTTCGACTGCAACAACCATTCGGGTGCGCGATGGAAAAACTGAAACCATCGATGGCCCGTTTGTGGAAACCAAAGAGCAGCTTGGCGGGTTTTATCTGTTTGATTGCGAAAACCTTGATGAAGCCATCAAATATGCAGCGATGATACCATCCGCTAAACATGGTGCGGTTGAATTGCGCCCGGTTCAGGAATTCAGCTGATCGCTGCGGGAGATGGTGGAGCAATTCCAAAATAACGAAGCCCTCGCGCGCCAACGTATTGAGCTGCTGGTGCGCGAGGAATGGGGCAAACTGCTATCGTGCCTGATTGCCTATCTTGGCGACTTTCAACTGGCGGAAGATGCCCTTCAGGATGCACTTGAATCTGCTCTTCAACACTGGAAGCGTAACGGACTGCCACGTTCTCCTGCCGCATGGGTGCTACAAACCGCGCGGCGAAAAGCAATTGACCGTCTGCGGCGTGCTGCAAATTTCAAGAGTAAGCAGTCTGAATACCAACTGTTGCTGGAAATGGACCGCGATGAGATGGAAGGTGAAGAAATGCATGAAATCGGTGACGAACGCCTGCGCCTGATATTCACCTGCTGCCACCCGGCCCTCGACAGAAAATCCAGCACAGCCTTAACACTGCGAACTCTTGGCGGGCTTCAAACCGGTGAAATCGCGCGGGCGTTTCTCGACAGTGAAAAAGCCATGGCGCAAAGGCTGGTGCGGGCAAAACGGAAAATCAGGGCGGCGGCCATTCCTTATGTGGTGCCTGATGCCCACCAGTGGGGAGAGCGGCTCAATGGCGTATTGAGTGTAATATATCTGATCTTCAATGAAGGATATTTTTCCGGGCATGGGGAAGCGCAGATCAGGACTGAATTATCAAATGAGGCTATTCGGCTGACCAAAACCCTGATGGAATTAAAGCCGGCAGAGCCGGAAATAGAGGGGCTACTTGCTTTAATGCTGCTGCACGATTCCAGACGTGAAGCCCGCCAGAATGCCCAAGGCGAAATGGTTTCAATTGAAGAACAAGATCGCAGCCTTTGGGATAAATCCAAAATCAAACAGGGGCTGGGCATTCTGGATGAAGCGTTACGAAAACTGCGCCCCGGCCCCTACCAGATTCAAGCAGCAATCAGTGCAACCCATGCCCGGGCAGCCAGCCACTCGACCACCGGTTGGGATGAAATTGTATTGTTATATGATGAACTTTTCAAAGTTACCCCCAGCCCGGTGGTTGCCCTGAACAAGAGCGTTGCGGTGTCTTTTTCGCAAAGCCCGAAAGCGGCGCTGAAATTGCTGGGCGAACTGGAAGATGCATTGAAAAACTATCAGCCGTTTTATGCAAGTAAAGCAGATTTTCATCGCAGAAACGGAGATATAACACAGGCCAGGTCTGCCTATCTCAAGGCCATGGAATTGTGCAATGAGGAAAACACCAGAGCTTTTTTACAAAGGCGAATGGATAAATTGAAATGAAGGGTTTTATCGGGGTGAGCGGGTATAGCTGATTGTTTCAAAGCGCATTGATTTGGCATCAATCATCAATAGCCTGCCAACAAGGTTTTCACCAAAACCAACAATTTCCTTGATCACTTCATGAGCCTGCATAGTGCCAAGGATGCCGGTCAATGCCCCCATCACACCAGCCTCTTCGCAGGTGGGCAGTGATCCGGGTTGCGGTTTGACAGGAAAAATATCACGCAGAGCCGGATTGGGTTTGTCATTTTCATCATTTTCAAATGGTTTCAAGGTTGTGAGCGATCCATCAAACTGCCCAACGGCAGCGCTTACCAGGGGAATACGCAACAGTTCACAAGTGTCTGCGGCGAGGAAACGGGTATCAAAATTGTCTGAGCCATCGGCAATTATGTCGTATTGAGAAAACAGGCCATAGGCATTTTGAGCGCTCAGACGAACAGGCCATTGCTGGGTTTTTGTGTGGGGATTTATACGAGCGATGGCGGCAGCGGCGCTTTGTGTTTTCCGAATTCCTACCTGGGAAGTATTGTGGATTATCTGGCGCTGGAGATTTGACAGGGACACCGTATCATCATCAACAATGCCAAGCGTGCCTACTCCGGCAGCGGCCAGATATTGCAAAACCGACGAACCAAGTCCACCGGCACCAATTACCAGAACCCGGGCGGATTTAAGTTTCTGCTGACCCACACCACCCACATCACGCAACACAATATGGCGGGCATAACGCTCGAGTTCTTTGCTGTTTAGTTTTTCGTCCTGCGGTTTCTTATCAGTCATCGAGCGGCCTTAGCGTCCCATCTTCCACGTGAAAATAATTTGCCCGGCTTCCCAAAGCTTCAAATAAATGTCTGTCAGTTCCACACATCCAGGCCTGGCAACCCAACTGTTCTATCATGTCAAACATTGCAGCGCGACGTTCGGAATCGAGATGGGCGGCAATTTCATCAAGAAGCAAAACCGGTGAATATCCATGCAGCTCTCCGGTCAGCTGTGCGTGGGCCAGCATCAAACCAATCAGCAGGGCTTTTTGTTCACCGGTTGAACAAAGTGCTGCCGGCATGGATTTGGGACGATGCGTGACTTTCATATCAGTGCGATGGGGCCCTTGTAACGTGCGGCGGGCTGCCGCGTCCAGGCGTCTTGTATCGCGCAATGTATCGATATAATGCGTTTCAACGTCACTGGCAGCAACTTCGCCGATCATTGATTCAAGCGTGCCGTCCAGTTGGATCAGTGCATCGGGGAAGGGAGATTTGGCATCTCCAGATTTCACGATGACTACCGAAAGCAGGGAGATTACCTCAACCCGGGCGGATGCGATGGCGACGCCATGCTCTGCCATTTGAATTTCTACCGCATCCAGCCAACCGGCATCAGGGGCATCATCAGCCAGTATTTTGTTGCGCGAACGCATTGATTTTTCGAAATTTGAAACCCGTCGGCCATGGGCGGGATCAATAGCCAGTACAAGGCGATCGAGATAGCGCCGACGCTCAGACGCCGGGCCGGTGAACAGGCCATCCATTGCCGGTATCAACCACATCAGGCGCAGGTGATCGAGTAATTCATCACCGGATTTTACCGCCATTGTGTTGATGCGGGTTTTGCGGCTGTTTTCAACGCCAAGGGCGGATTCACGCAAACCGGTGCCGATGGATACATTTCCCATAGCGCCATTCAGTTCAGCAAAAACACTCCAGGTTCCATTGCCACCATTGCGCGCCACGGCGTCATAGGCGGCACGGCGCATGCCGCGACCGGGGGTCAAAAAAGACACAGCCTCAAGCAGGTTGGTTTTTCCCGCACCGTTGTCGCCGGTCAACACCACGTGGCGCTGATCTACTTCAAGCGACATGTTCAAGTAGTTTCTATAGTCGGTGAGTTTCAAACGGGTGAGGAAGACTGGTGCCTGGTGCGCCATAAAATTTGATCGTCCCTGGTGAATTCGTTGTCAGTTACACCCTCATCGGCATCAAAACGTAAACTGCACCGCTTTCCGCCGAATCCATTATCAGTGTAGGCGATCCGGAATCTGCCAGCATGAAAGTGGTTTCATCACCAACCAGCTGATTGGTAATATCAAGCAAATAGCGTGAGTTAAATCCGATATCCATCGCTTCTGCACTATAGGCAACGGCCAGTTCTTCGGTGGCGCTGCCCGAATCCGGATTATTTACAGATAAAACAACCTGCCCATCTGACATTGCCAGTTTAACAGCACGCCCTCGTTCAGAAGAAATCGTCGACACCCGGTCAACGGCTGCTGCAAAGCTGGCGCGGTCCATTTTCAGTTCACGGTCATTTCCCTGGGGGATAACGCGATTATAATCAGGGAATGTGCCGTCGATCAGTTTGGAAGTGATAATCACCGAACCGACAGTCAGGCGAATTTTGGTTTCGGAAACCTCCACAGTGACGGTAGCATCGGGGTCCTCCACCAGTTTCTGGATTTCGCCCACCGCTTTGCGCGGAATGATAATCTGCGGCATGCCTTCAGAACCCGAAGGTGCTTCCAACTGGGTGCGGGCGAGGCGATGGCCATCTGTTGCCACAGCACGCAACACCATCTGACTATCATCTTCGACGGTGTGAAAAAATATACCGTTCAGGTAATAGCGGGTTTCCTCGGTGGAAATGGCAAACTGGGTATGATCAATCAGTTTTTTAATCTGTGGGGCAGGTATGCGGAAAGTATGGCTGAACTCTCCGGCGGTGATATCAGGAAAATCAGAATCCGGCAGCATTTGCAGGGAAAACTTTGCCCTGCCTGAAGTAATGTTCAAGGCTGTACCATCGGCATCGGTTGCCAACATTACCTCTGAGCCATCGGGCAATTTGCGCACGATGTCAAAAAACATGTGGGCAGGCACGGTCGTTGCACCTGCCTGCTCGACGACAGCTGCCGCCTTTTCTGATACTTCCAGATCAAGGTCTGTTGCCTTCAGGTGCAATTCATCACCTTCAGCCCTCAACAGAACATTAGACAGGATTGGAATTGTGTTTCGCCGTTCCACCACGCGTTGAACATGGTTGAGAGCCTTTAACAATACAGAACGTTCCAGGGTTACGCGCATAATATATTTCCCGCAATTTGACAAAAATGCCGCTCGCCATAAATTGGTGAGTGAGCACTACAGGCATGCAAAATGCTAAAAAACGAGCATGTTTGCAAGACCGGCAGGCAATTGATCACAGATGATACAGCAATTTGGCGTACTTGCGGCCTATTCTGGGTGATTATTCCAGAATCAGGCGTTTAAGCAACTCGATTTCACGGGCCAACTGCTGATCATCGGCACTCATGCTTTCAATCTTTCGAACGGCATGCAGCACAGTGGTATGATCACGACCGCCAAAGCGGCGGCCTATTTCGGGCAGGGAACGCGGTGTCATCACTTTGGACAGATACATTGCCACCTGACGCGGGCGCACAATGACCCTGGTGCGACGGTTGGACAGCAGATCATTGCGCGACACATTAAACTGACGGGCAACAATCTTCTGAATATCCTCAATGCGAACACGTTTTGTATCTTGCGAGCGAACCAGATGGCCTAACATTTTGTCCAGTTCTTCAAACCCCATAGGGCTGTCAGAAAATTTATGCTGGACGAGAAGCTGGTTGAAAGCTCCTTCTACATCGCGGCAACTGGTTGTCACCTGGCGGGCCACATAATGGCGGATGTCTTCGGGAATTTCGAGGTTGGGCTGTTCGGATTTTGCTTCTTCATAACGTGAATTCAAAATCGCTTTGCGCAGGTCATAATCTGGCAATTCCATATCAAGGGTGACGCCGCCTTTCAGTCGGGATTTTACCCGGTCATCGAGACTTTCAAGTTCTGTGGGCGGGCGGTCAGCGGCAACGACTACCTGGCGCGCTGAATCAATCAGTTCATTGAGGAGGTGGCAGAATTCCTGCTGGATTGCCTTTCCCTGCAAAAACTGCATGTCATCAATCAGCAGCAGATCAATATCGCGCAACGATTCCTTCAGAGATAAAGCGGTCTTGTCACGAATAGCTGTCGCAAAGCGCCACATGAAATATTCAGCTGTCAGGTAAAGCACTTTCAAGCGCGGATTACGGCGACGCGCCTCCCAGGCAATAGCCTGCAACAGATGGGTTTTACCAATGCCAACAGTGGCGTGAATAAACAGCGGGTTGAAGCGCATGGCATTTTTTTCATCTTCCGCGACCGAACGCGCTGCTGCAAAAACTATACGGTTTGATTTGCCTTCGATGAAAGATGCAAAAGTGTGACGGGGGTCAAGGGGGGAACCGGCAAAGCCGCTGGTTCTTTCGTTAAAGCCGCTGGTAAATCTTTCAATGGATTTGTGGGTTGTCTTGAATAAGGGTGATGACTGATTTTCAGCTCCACCGGGTGCGCCATTATTTTTGTTGGCCTTATTAGCAGTATCCTTGGTGATCAGATGGCGGCGTACAGCACTGCGGATAGCTATTTCCACGCGAAGAATGGAAGCTTCTTCCTTTTGCCACATCTCCAACAGGACCTCTCGATAATGGGAATTGATCCAGGTTTTCAAAAAGGCGGTTGGAACAGAGTGTACGGCCACACCGCCGGTTGCTGTTTCAAGTTTTAATCTTCCAAACCAGCTATTGAATACTTCCTGGCCCAGTTTTACCTGGATCTGCTTGCGTATTTTCTCCCATTTTTCGACCATTTTGTCCTTTGGCGCCATAATTGATATTCCCCGTTGTGTGGTGTTAAGCGATTGTTGTGATGAAGTGTGCAAATTGGCTTGCTCAACGCTGTTATTATTGTTTTGCGTATCGTCTGCAATTTGCTGTGTGACGGGCTGGTACCGTCTTTTTCAGGTGCTGATTTTCCTCTTGTTGGCCTGTCCCTTCTTCTAGTAATTATCTGTTTCACTATTCAATTCTTAAGTACATTCGGGTCTTAAGCACATTCGGGCCAATTCTGGCGGCCGAATTCAGGCAAAAGAAACCATTGCTTGCGGTTAGCATTTAAATAACCGCATGCTTCCAGCCTGATGCTGTACTTTGTTAAATTTTCATGGCTACCCAATACGCGGTCAAAAGCAATCTTCAAATAAGAAGATACCGCAATGACCATTCAAGCGCCGATGAAACCAACCCTAATCATCTTGTTGCCAAAACAATCAATGTGTATTCCACTGGATACCAGTCCCCGGCCGATCTTATACAAATCGACTTATACCCTATTAAATATATCTGCACAGAACATGAGCAGATTATCAAATATCAATGCAGTCAAATCTGCTCCATTGCCCGACAATATAATGGGCGGAACAAAGCACGGTTTTCACCAGCCACACCTCTACCGTTTGCGGCACCTACCAGGTGACACGTGGTTATGAAATGTCGAAAATGTGAACTCAACTGCAGCAAGCTTCAACTAAAAAAATAAATGACAAAACACCAAATTCTGTCAGGATTTTTTAAAGTCTTCGTTGCTCAAAACAACATATTGTCTCGAATTAGCTGGCGCAACTGTAAAAATTCTCAGATAGGAATATCCGGGTTTTTTAACCGGATCACAAAATTTTTTTTGTTCGCAAATCCGTGAGAGTTCATTGTGAATAAACGATTTTTTTAACGAGTTGTTTAGAAATGCCAGAATCCCGGGTGGTGAGAAAATTATTTTCGATATCCCTATTGACTCGGATTTTGATGCAATATCCTTAGCTCACGCTCAAGAGGAGAAGCCTACCTATTGATAAGTCATTGTTTTTACTTCGTATTTTCTGTTAAGCATTTTTTTTGGTAAAATCTAACGTAAAGTAACCAAATAGCGGAAAATTTTTTCAATAATCCCCTCAAAATCAAGCTGTCATATTTGCGCCATAATTTCTGGAACGTGAAAAATAACAAAAAAGCCCGACATAATATCGGGCTTTTTTCTCAAACTCATGGCGCAATCAAATTGTTATGCGTCGATTTTTTTAACTCTTGCAGCCAGACGCGATACTTTGCGTGATGCGGTTTTTTTCTTCATGATCCCTTTGGTAACGGCACGCATGATTTCAGGCTGGGCCGCCTTCAATGCTTCGCTGGCCGCTTTTTTGTCGCCACCTTCCACTGCTTCATCAACTTTGCGAATGAAGGTGCGTACACGGGTGCGACGGGCTTTATTTACCTCGGTACGCTGCGCAATTTTCCTGACGGCTTTTTTTGCCGAACGTGTATTGGCCATTTCAGATTTTCCATTTCATCTTTATTGCTGTGAAAACTTTTGTCCGGTTTGAAATGTACTTCAAACAAAACAAGCGGCAATAACATCGCGAACGATATTCATGAGCCGCTATATAACCTTTGGTTCGCGCCGCTTATAACGCCAAGCCCTTTGCCAGTCAATAAATGAATGGAGTTTGGGTAAAGATTGTTTAACCAGGTATGGTGCTATTTCTGACAGCTATCACAATAGTAGGTAGAGCGACCTGATTGCACTATCCGCTTGATGTGGCCGCTACAATGGGATTTTCTGCAGGGCTCATTTTCACGGTTATAGACGTTAAACTCGTGTTGAAAATATCCAGGCGTACCGTCGGTTTGTCGATGGTCATTAAGGGAGGAGCCACCCGCAGCAATTGCCCTGGCAATTACATCACGCACCGCATCTGCGAGGGCTATGGCATTGGCGCGAGCTTTAGCACCAGAGGTGCTGATGGTATGGGAAATGCGCGTGGGTGCCAGCCCGGCCTGCCACAATGCTTCACACACATAGATATTGCCCAGACCAGCTATAAGTTTCTGATCCAGCAATGCTGCTTTGAGAGGGGCCTTGCGATTTGCCAATAACCGGGCAAGGCATTTTCCATCCAGGGAATTACCCGTTGGTTCAATGCCGAGTTTCGCAAAAAATTTATGACTGCTCAGGTTTTCCGCCGCAATTAAATCCATGAATCCAAAACGACGCGGGTCATTATAGGTAACAAGGTGCTCACCATTTGCTCCACTCAGGTGAAAAATCACATGATCGTGGGCGGTAATGCGGGTGCGGGCATCGCTTTTTGCAGGCGGGCTGTTTTTGTTTTCTACGTAAAAAGACCCCGACATACCCAGATGCATCACCAGGACATCATCGCTGTCGAGGTGCAATATCAGGTATTTTGCTCTTCTGGCAACAGAGTTGATGGTGCAATTTTTGAGGCGGGCTGCAAAATTTGGGGGAAAGGGAAAGCGCAGGTTCGGGCGGTTTAGTTCCACTTTGTCAAACCTTGCCCCTTCCATTGCAGGGGCCAGTCCTCTTTTAACGGTTTCCACTTCCGGCAGTTCGGGCATTTTACTTCCACTTTGTGAAGGTTATGATTGCTGCTGTTGATAAATGCGTAGCGTACAGGTTCCCCTGGCAAATGGTGTATCTTCTTCATCCTGCCAGCACCACACATCAACAAATGCCAGTCGGCGCGAAATGCGCACGATATTTGTGCGTGAATACAAATCAATGTCTTTAGTTATCCGCAGATAATCCAATGAGGATGAAACCAGATGAATTTCTGCTGCACTGTTTAACTCAGCTCTCAGGGCAAACTCAGCACTCATTTCAATCATTGCTGCGGTAACACCACCATGCACCGAACGTATCATGGGGTTGCCGATATGCCGGTCACAGAATTTCAGATGGTAATGGTCTTTTTCTTTGCCAGCACTGAATTCAAGCCAGTCCTGCATAGGGCTATTGGAGCTATCCATCATTTGCGCCCATTATTGGCCGGCAGCGGTTTTGCCCTGGTGCCGATCATGAAAGAACCTACTGCGCTGGCTAAGACCAGATTATCTTCAAAGCTCGTCACTTTACCTGTTACCACCGCAATCTGGTTTTCCAAACCTTCCACCTGTGCTGAACAAATAAGCACTTCATCTAAAACAGGTTGGCGAAGATGCTGGATTGACAGATTAACCGTTGCAATGGGCTGGATTTTATCCAGCGAACCCATGACGCAACCACCCATGACAGAATCCAGAATAATCGAGCAATATCCTGAGTGCAGTTTGTTCGTGGTGCTGCAATCGATGAACTCACTCTGGGCAATAAATTTCAAACTTAAGAATGTTGCCTGAGTCTCGACAAATTCAACTTTGAAAATCGAAAATAATGGGTGTTGGCTTGAAAAAAATATCGTGGCGGGATGGGGCATAGCGGTATTAGTCTATTACGTTTGCGTAAACGTCAATAGGCGTATTCCTGAAATATCTTGTTCACATCGCCCTGCCAGGAGCCGTGATAAAGTTGCAGCATTTTTTCTGCGTGGGTGAGACCACTGGCAATAGTTTCACGCAGGGGCTCAAGGAAAATGGTTTCATCAACACCCAGGGCATTTTTATAACCACGTGATTTCAGCCCTGCGATCGACAATTCAAGTATGTGATCTGCATGGTCAAGCAGCGGTCTGCCGGCAATTTGCGCCTTGAAAGCAAGAGCTGGAACGTCATCGCGCAATTTTTCCACCATTTGCGGTGTCCAGTCTTTGGTATATTGCTCGGCAGCATCCAGTGAATTGTCATCATATAACAGGCCAACCCAAAAAGCAGATAGGGCGCATATGCGGCGCCAGGGACCACCGTCGGCACCACGCATTTCGAGAAACTGCTTCAAGCGCACATCGGGAAACAAGGTTGCGAGGTGGTTGGTCCAGTCACCCATATTGGCAACCGGGTCAGCTATCTCGCCTTTAAGGGCTCCATCCATAAACTGGCGAAAGGTAATATGGGTGCAATCGTGATATTTGCCGTCACGGATTACAAAATACATCGGAATATCCATCGCCCAGTCAACATATTGTTCAAAACCGAAACTTTTGTCCAGCATGAAGGGATGAAATCCACCGCGCTGGTTATCGACATCTTTCCAGATTTCGCTGCGCCAGGATAACAGGCCGTTGGGTTTGCCTTCAGTGAAGGGAGAAGAAGCAAAAAAGGCGGAAGCCATGGATTGCAGCTTTAAAGAAACCTGCAACTTGCGGCGCATGTCGCTTTCGGTTTCAAAATCGAGATTCACCTGAATGCAGGCGGTGCGATACATCATCTCACGACCCTGGGTGCCAACCTTTGGCATATAATTGCGCATGATATCGTAGCGGCTTTTTGGCATTCTCGGCGTTTCTTCAAAGGTCCATAAAGGACTGCCACCGACACCCAGAAAACCTATGCCTAAATCAATCGATATTTCTTTCAGCATCGCCAGATGGGCATTGGATTCCCGACAGGTCTCATGAACGGTTTTCAAAGGTGCGCCCGATAGTTCAAACTGCCCGCCGGGTTCAAGAGATATAGCGCCACCGCCGCCGGGTGCTGCCAGGCCGATAATGTTGCCATCATCCAGAATTGCGTCCCAACTGGAAATTTGCTGCAATCGGTTCAGCAGTTCTTTGATGCCTTTTGAACCTTCGTAGGGAACGGGCGAATTGCATTTCAGATAGAAACCGAATTTTTCATGTTCGGTGCCTATGCGCCACTTTTCCCTGGGCTTGCACCCGACTTCTATCTCTTCAACCAGTTGACGATAATTCTCGATAGGCCTGTTGTTGGTGGTGTCGCGCGCCATGGAAATTCCGATGTGATTAATGTTGCGAAATTCAATATTGCGGGACTATAACCAAAAACACAATATCAGCAATTGCTAATTTTCTACCAGTCACCGGCATTTGCCTGAACAAGCGCCAGCGCTGCCACGGCAGCGGTATCTGCGCGCAATATTCGGGGGCCAAGAGATATGGGTAATACACAATCCATTTTACGCAAACGCTGTCGTTCAGCATCACTGAAACCGCCCTCCGGCCCAATCAGCACCGCGAGCTTTTTACCTTTCAGATCGCGCAGGCGCTTGGCAGTTTCATCATTTTGGGTCGCTTCGTCGCAATAGATTATTGTTCGGGTATTGTCCCAGTCAGCCAGCAAATCATCCAGTTTTACCGGCTCATTGAGTGAGGCAACAGACAATATTCCGCATTGTTCAGCTGCTTCAATGACATTGGCGCGCAGGCGATTAAGGTTGAGTTTTGTAAATTGCGTGTGGGCAGTGATTACCGGCTGAAGGGTGCCAGCCCCCATTTCCACCGCTTTTTGCACCATGTAGTCCAGGCGACCTTTTTTTAAAGGGGCAAAAAGATAAACCAGCTCGCTGGGTGCGGGTTGTTGGCGTGTGCAACGTAAGAGAACAATATCACAGGCTTTGCGCCGCGCATTTGTGATTTCACCCAGCCATTCACCCTGCCTGCCGTTGAATAGCAGAATTTCAGCTCGTTCCTTCATGCGCAACACATTCAACAGATAGTTGGCATGGGATTTTTCAAGGCTGATTACTGCGTCTTTTTGCAAATCACTTTCGACAAACAGGCGTTGGGTTTTATAATCGTAACGTTCCATATGCATCTTTTCCCGCAGGTTTTATTCTTCCACAACAATCACATGCAGTTTCAAGGGCCCGTGGGCTCCCAATATCAATGTTTGTTCGATGTCGGCGGAGCGTGATGGCCCGGTAATCATATTTACCGTGCGTGGCAGTTTGCCTTTGCCGTATTTGCGTCGCAGTGTTTTCCACATGCCTTCGTAGCTTTTGCGGATGTCTTTTTCAGCGACAATTACAACATGGTTTTCAGGAAGAAAATTGAGAGTGGTCGGGTTCGAAGGGCCTGAAATAAGATAGAGCGTGCCGGTTTCCGCAACAGCCCCTAAAGCATGGCTGAGACAAACCAGATCGTTGCCGTCACTGGGACCAACCAGTATTTGCGGAGCCAAGTTTTTATCCCAAACCAGTTTAGAGTTTTTAGGGTCGCTACCGGTTCTGATTTGCTGGGGCAGGTTGTGCTGGCGTAAAAAAGATTGAACTGCACTGCCTGCTTTGGCGTAGGATTTTACTTTTTTGATCGTCGCCTGGGCAGCAACGGCCTTTTCGCAGAATACTGACAGGGTACTGCTGCCAGACTTTGTAGTGAGATCAGGAATGACGCCGCGAGGATGTGAATTCACTCTGCGCTCTGCGGCAGTCATACGATCTGCCTGCGATGTTAGTGTTCCTGAATTTTCTTTCAGTGAGGCTGTGATTTGTGACAGAATTGTTTTACGTGCACTCATTTACCTGCGACCCTTTTGGCGATTATAGAGTGCCATGAATGTAGCGCCATGGGGGGCTGGCAGAGCGCGATGTGCGGTCCAGCCGCCGGCCATTGGTAATCGGTTTATCTGCTTGTTTGCCCCGCCAATTACAGAAAGGCACCTGGCAGCAATCGAAGTGACAAAACGATAAATTTTAGGTCGCTTTGCCATCCATGCCCAAAGCGCAATGCCTCGACGCTGGGAATAAGGGGAGAGATGACGCTCAAATTCTTTCTCACGCCAGGAGCGCATCATTTTTGGCAGCGGTATCAACATCGGACATACCGCTTCGCAGCGTCCACAAAAGGTGGAGGCATTTGGTAAATGACCCGCTTTATCGATGCCAATCAGGTTCGGGGTTAATACCGCCCCCATGGGACCTGGATAAACCCAGCCATAGGCGTGGCCACCAATCGCCTGATAAACCGGGCAATGGTTCAGGCAGGCACCGCAACGTATGCACCGCAGCATTTGGGAGAACTCGTTTCCCAGCATTTTTGAGCGGCCATTATCCAGAAGAATAACGTGGTATTCTTCGGGGCCATCAACATCGAGTTTGCGCCGGGGACCCGTGGAAAGCGTAGTATAAACGGTAATTTCCTGGCCCGTTGCCGAGCGCGCAAGGACACGGGTTATCTGGGCCATGTCTTCCAGGGTTGGCACGATTTTTTCAATGGAGGCCAGCACCACATGCACCCGGGGCAAAGTCTGGGTAAGATCGCCATTGCCCTCATTGGTGACAATCACCGAGGTGCCGGTTTCAGCGACAAGAAAATTTGCCCCGGTAATGCCGATATCTGCGGCAAGGAATTTTTCCCGCAATATTCCGCGAGCTTCGCTGAGCAGGGACTGGGGTTCGTTCAGGGGTCGGTTATCAGGTAGATGGGTATGGGCTTTGCGGAATTCTTCACGTACCTGATCCATGTTCAAATGGACGGCGGGAGCGATAATGTGGCTGGGATTTTCACCGCGCAGCTGGATAATATATTCACCCAGATCAGTTTCAATCGGCTCGATGTCATTATCTTGCAGAAACTCGTTGAGGCCGATTTCTTCCGAAATCATTGATTTGCCTTTGGTAACTGTTTTGGCGTTTGTTTTTCTACAGATATCAAGCACAATTCCACGCGCTTCTTGCGCATCGCGGGCCCAATGGACCATGCCGCCGGATTCAAGGACTTTTTGCTCATAGAGTTCGAGATAAACATCAAGATGTTCCAGGACATGATCCTTGATGGCGCGGGCATTTTGTCTTAGATCATCGAATTGGGGAAGTTGGGCGCGTGCCTTTGCGCGTTTGCCGGTAAAATTTTCGCGCACATGGCCAAGCGCACCCTGCAACTGTTTATCGCCAAGGGCTGTTTTTGCATTCAGCTTGAACTGAGGAGAATTTATCTCCATTTAATCTCTCCCGGCAATGGGCTTATCATCGTTTAGACCAGCCAGCACTTCCACCACATGACGCACTTTGATTTTACTGCCCTGGCGCTTGAGCTTACCGGCCATGTTCATCAGGCAGCCAAGGTCACCGGCCAGCAGGAGGTCGGGGTCAGTTGCAACAATATTGGCAGTTTTTTCGCTGACAATCGAATTTGAGATATCAGAATATTTAACTGCGAAAGTGCCGCCAAAACCACAGCAGATTTCACAATCTTTCATCTCTACCAGGTCTAACCCTTCAACGCTTTTCAGCAGTTTGCGCGGTTGTTTGCTTATGCCCAGTTCGCGAAGTCCCGCGCAACTGTCGTGGTAAGACACTTTTGCTTTGTGTTTAGCATTCACTTTGCTCACTTCCAGGATATCGATGAGAAAACCCGTTATCTCATAAGTCTTGGCGGAAAGCTTTAATGCCCGTTCGTGCCAGTCAGGGATTTTTTCAAACAGCTCTGGATAATGAACTTTTATCATTCCGGCACAAGAGCCGGAGGGCGCTACAATATAATCATATTCTTCAAATGCCGCTATCACCTGTTTGGCAATTTCAAGAGTATTTTCCCGATCACCAGAATTCCACGCCGGCTGACCGCAGCAGGTCTGGACTTTCGGCACATGCACTTCACAACCGGCATCTTCAAGCAGTTTGATACTGGCAAACCCGATTGTCGGGCGAAATATGTCAACCAGGCAAGTGACAAACAATGCCACTTGCACCGGTGGTGCCTGGGTGCTGGTTGGATCCATCGATATCTTCCGGTTTTTGCGGGCTGATTTCTATAGGCTACAATTATTTTGAAGGTTGATGCATAAATTGGCAAGATGAGATTTCGAATTATTACTGACATATCTGAACCAAAAAAAACCCGCCTGCCGGCGGGTTTCTAATTTTTATATTAATGCGCTGATATCAGCTACCGAACAATCTTGCTGTCGGCGTATAAAACTTGCTGGCATCCTGGCCTGGGCCAATAACAATAACTTTGGTGCCAACACCAGCTCTGTTGTAGAGATCCTCCACATCAGCATTCATCAAACGTATGCAGCCTGAGGAAACGTTACCGCCAATCGAATAGGCTTCACGGGTTCCATGGAGTCTGAAAATTGTGTCGCGGCCGCCTTTGTAAAGATACAATGCGCGTGCGCCCAGTGGATTATCAAGACCACCCTTCATAGTTATTGGGAGAATGTTACCCTTGGCACGTTCACGTGCACGCATTGATGCGGGAGGTGTCCAGGTTGGCCATTCCTGCTTGCGGCCAATTTTTACGGTGCCTGACCAGGTAAAGCCTTTGCGGCCAACGCCAACGCCATAACGGATGGCTTTGTTTTTACCGGTGACATAATACAGATATTTGGTGTCGGAATTTACGATGATAGTGCCCGGTGCCTCATTTGTCGTAATTCTGACGCTGCGCCGTTTGTATTTTCTGGGAACCTTATCATGTCTGCCAGCACGCTTCGGGCGCTTTCCGTTTACCCAGGTTCGCGTAGCATAATCGAAATAACGGTCAGTTGCCGCCTGGGCTGTTGCCTGCGGTACGGACGCAAAATTGGCCAACACCATGGTACCCAGCACCAGTGAAGCCGCTATAGTTAATCTTCCAAACATTCTTCAATCCTTAATTCGCGTATAGTTAAATTTTCTACTGCGTTTTTTGATTGTCGCGGCTTAGTTATCGCAACAACCCAACATACTACTTGCGCTACCCTTGGGCGACTTTATTTACTCGTTCAATCTTATTCAAGGTCAAATACCTGAATATCAATTAAGATAAACAACATGTGATATTTAAAACACGGCCTGTAATTATAGAAATGACCGCGTTAAACGCGGCCATTTCTATTGTTTTCGGAATTCAATGTGATTTTTTAACTGACTATCACTTTTGTTCCGACCCCCACACGTTCGTATAAATCCATCACATCTTCATTGCGCATCCGGATGCAGCCTGATGATACTGCCCTGCCAATTGTGGTCGGGTCACCGGTGCCATGAATCCTGTAGATTGTACTGCCCAGATAAAGAGCTCTTGCACCCAGTGGATTATCCGGCCCACCTTTAACAAATGGCGGTATAACACGCCCGTTTTCCCTCAACTCGCGTTTGATCATCACGGCAGGCGGGCGCCAGTCGGGCCACTCTGCTTTACGGGTAATTTTGTTGGTGCCTGACCATTCAAATCCTGGCCTGCCAACGCCAACACCATAACGACGCGCCTCGCCGTTTTGCATTACCAGATACAGGAAGCGCGCCCTGGTATCGATGACGATTGTGCCTGGTTTCTGGCTGGTAGCATAGGAGACAATTTGCGGCTCGTATTTTTGCTCAAATATCGCAACGGGTTGCGGGGCTGGAATGCTGGCTTGAATAACATTGGGAGCTGCATGGCGATCCCGACGTGCCCAAGAAGTGGCGCGTTTGAATATATTGCGTTTTACTCTTTTTTGTTGGTATTGCGGCCTGGGCTGATAAACCGGTCTGGCGATTTTCATCTGATATTTCTGATTATATTGCCGGTTTACACCTTGATGCTGCCTTGTCACGGGTGGATTTTGCAGTTGCATTACCCAGGGGGTGACGAGATCAGCGGACAATACCGCGGGTGGTGGCGTTGCATATCTCGCCCCGGAAGAGGCCGGATTTGCTGCCATTGTAATTGCAACTGCCGATACCAAGGCAATAGCTGAAAAATATTTTGATAACATGACGTACTCACTACTTTCGTCAATTGAACTTGAGGAAACAGTAATTCACCGGTGATAGAAAAATGTGAACTTTAACAAATTGAATAAAATTTGAATCAAATATGGAAAACAATTGGTTTTCAACAGTGGTTAACAAACTCTAAAAACGTTTGCGAACATCCCTCAAGACCACTGGCAACAGCCTTTGGACATTGGCCATTGGCATTCCCACTTTGATGCGCGAATCGTAAAGCATGTTGAGAATGTATCGGTCAAAACGGGTGAATGATGTGAACCGCGAGCGATCATTGAACATGCTTTCGCGCAAAGAGGTGTGTTCATTCAAGGGGCCCAGACCCTGCAGGATTTCTTCCACGAGGCAACGTTTGAACAGGTTTTCACCCTCATCAGATACAATCACGGCATCGGAACGCACTATCCCGCGAGCGGTGAATATCGAGCGTACAAAACATTTACCCGGCGTTTGCGCTCCCTCACGGCGATAGACCGATTTTTGCAGGGTTTTGGCATAGTCTTTGCGATCAACAATATAGACGTTAAAATTAGCGCGGGATTTTGAACTGACGATTTCGGTCTTCAAGCCTTTGATCTGACGGTTCAGGCCTAGGATAAACGAACGCACTGAGCGATTTCGGTTTAACGCAGAATTGTTGTGGATGTAAAATCTCACTGTATTGCGAAACTTGCGGATATATTGTGACTGTATTCCGAAAGGAGCATATTCGGCACCAAATACTGTTTTGTTGAATCCATCGATAATCTGGAGATCGTCGGCGGCGGGCGCCAAAGAAGCCGGGGACAATAAAACCATCGCAAAAAACAGTATAATCGCATGCCGCAATATTCGCTGCTTTATGATATTATGAATGAATATAATTCTATCAGGATTGATCACAACAAATTCCACATGAATAATACCGGCCCTATCGTAGATTTGTCAGAAAGTGCAACGAGTATGCCAACCAATCAAATACCAATTCAAACGCAAGGCGTCCATCACATTACGTTGAATGGCGCAGATCGTCAGACTTCTATTAATTTCTGGCAGGGCATACTAGGCATGCGGCTGGTTTTTGAACAGCCCAATCTTGATGCACCGGAGATAAACCATCTGTATTTTGATCCTGGCGATGGTCGCCTGATCACGATATTTACCAGTGAGGATTATGAGCCCGATAATACACCAAATCCAAACAATATCGGTAATCTGCATCATCTTGCTTTTAATGTTTCACTTGCCACTTACACACAGGCGAAGAAAAAACTGAAAGAAATGGGATTTGCCAATTCCGGTGAAGTCGATCGCGGTTTCATGCACTCTTTGTATTTTCGCGATCCGCTGGGCCAACTGCTTGAACTTGCCTGCTACAAGTTTCAGCCGCCTGCCGGATTCAGCAATGAAGATGTTTTACATGAATCGCACAATATAAGAGTGGCAGCCGGTGATGCCAATATTGAAGACCGGCATATTGCCCAGGCCCTGGCTACATTAGGAAAATGACGAAATGACAAATGATAATTCCGGCCTGGTCACAGGCCCCGATAATCTGACGCGTTGCAAGTGGGGGGCTGAAGCTGACAAGCCTGACTATGTTGCCTATCATGACAATGAGTGGGGGTTTCCTGTTTCTGACGACAGGCGCCTGTTTGAGAAAATCTGTTTGGAAGGTTTCCAGGCTGGCTTGTCCTGGCTGACTATCCTGCGCAAACGCCAGGGGTTTCGTGTGGCGTTCAAGGATTTTGATATCGTGAAAGTTGCTGCAATGGACGAGGGCGATGTGGAGCGGTTGGTGCTGGATGCGGCGATTGTGCGCCATCGCGGTAAGATAAAATCGACCATTAATAATGCCAAACGGGCATTGGAAATGCAAAAGGAATTTGGTTCACTTGCTGCCTATTTCTGGGGGTATGAACCAAAGCAAGATGAGCGGCCTGAAAATGTCACCTGGGCCTGGCTAATGGAAAATCCGACATCTTCGCACTCAACAGCGATTTCAAAAGATTTAAAAAAACGCGGCTGGTCGTTTGTCGGGCCAACGACGATATATGCTTTCATGCAGGCAATGGGTCTGGTCAATGATCATGTTGAGGGGTGCCATTGCCGGGAACGGGCGCAAAAACTGCGGGCTGAATTTATCCGGCCAGGGATGTAGCGATTGCATCCAGAAGTTCTTCTTTCTCTGTACTGATTTCATTGTCCCACGGCGCGGTTTTTGAGACGATCAGATTGGCTTGAGAGCGAAGAATAATTCCGTCTTCAAGTATCTTCAACTGATTGGCGATCAGGGTTGAGCCGGTGGAAGTGATATCAACGATGACATCGGCAGTTCCCGCTGCCGGTGCGCCTTCGGTGGCACCAAGGCTTTCGACGATGCGATAGACTGCAATGCCGTGGTCGGCGAAAAACTCCTGGGTGAGGTTCCAGTATTTGGTGGCAATGCGCAATCGCCGCCCATAGCGGTTTCTAAAACCTGCTGCCACATCATCAAGATCGGCCATGTTTTCCACATCAACCCAGGCCTCCGGCACGGCGACGATTACCTGAGCGTGGCCAAACTCCAATGGCAGGGCGAATTGCATTTTGGATTCCACATCAGCAATGTTTTCGCGCGCCAGATCTTCCCCGGTAATTCCCAGGTGCACATTGCCGCCAGCCAGTTCGCGGGCGATCTCAGCGGCAGACAAAAATGCTATTTCGATATTTTCATGACCGGCAACGCTGCCCTGATAACCTCGATTGTCAGCGGGCAGAATTATTTCATAACCGGCATCACTGAATATCTCCAGCGAGCGTTGTTTGAGACGGCCTTTTGAGGGAATGGCAATGATCAGTTTCATGGGCCCTCTCCCTTTAACCGGTCAAGCCAGATGGAAAATCCGATTGCCGGAATTTCATCCTCAGCACCAAGCATGTTCATCAGGTGATCATAGCGCCCGCCGCCACATACGGGTTTTTCACTGCCGGGTTCGAAAATTTCAAAAACAATCCCGGTATAATAATCCAGCCGCCGGCCGAAACTTGCATGCCAATTAATGGAGACATTATCGCCAACGGTTTCAGCCAGAAGTGAAGCGCGGGCGGAAAACGCTTCAATCGCGTTATCTATATTGATTGCAGAAGTCCTGGAGAATTCCTTCAATTTTGCTACCGCATCACCGAGCGGTGACTGAATTTGCAGATAGAGACCAAGCGTTTCGCGCTGCTCATTGCTCAATTGGCTGGCAGTCAATGCGGCTTTGGCCAATACGCGCCCGGCAATATGCTCAGCCGTTCGACCGCCACTTACAGGCAGGTTGGCCACGGCCATTTTGTCAGCGATCCAGCGCTCGACACCGGGGCGATCATCATCAGCCAGGGCTTTGCGCAGTGGCTCATCAATGCCGTTAATCTGGTAATTGCCATCGGCAATCAGTTGCAGGTCGTTTTCGAGTTTGCGACGATCACCAAACCCTCGCAACAGGCGCGCACGCCAAACTTCGGGTAAATCCAGAGCCGCAAGCACCGCTTCAAAAACAGCCTGATCGCCAAGAATTATATTGGGTTTTTCAACCCCGCAATGGGCAAGCGCGTCAATTGCGGTGTTGATGCACGCGGCATCGTTTTCCACCGATTGCCCGCCACCAATAAACTCAGCGCCTGCCTGCAAAAATTCCGCCGGGTTTTCACTGCGCTGGCGAAACACATTGCCACCATAAGCATATCTGCCCTGGTCAGCTTCACCGGCCAGATGGGCCAGACAGACGGGGATGGTGAATTCAGGGCGCAGGCAAAGAGAACGCCCGGCACGGTCTGCCGTAATAAATATCCGCCGCCGCATGTCTTCACCCGCCGTATCAAGAAACGGGTCGGCTGGTTGCAGCAGGGGGATTTTTGGCGTGGTGAAATCCCGGGCCGTGAAGAATTCGTTGAGGCGTGTGAGGTTGGTAGCGGTCATGGGGAGATGCTCTTATGTTTAACATCCTCAACAATCTCCTTCTTTGAGAACAGGCGAATTGCATATGGGGGACACCCCGCCGTCGTCACCCCTGTGCCTGTCACAGGGGTCCATGCCTCTCCCCTCTCCCCACTATGACCCGCGCAAAATAAACGAGGGGCCATAGGCATGGATTCCTGTGACAAGCACAGGAATGACGGCGATAGGGGACTGCTTTCCATATACGATTGCCCTGCCTTCAAAAGGGGAGATTGTGTAATCACTTCACTCACCGGCTTTCACCCTGTCTTCTTTTTGCTCATCCAACATCCCCTGCACCGCCTTAACCAAATCCCCCTCAGCCACGCTCACCTGAGCGGGTCGGCTTTCGCGCCAGGTGATATTATCTTCAATTTCAGCCGAAAGGCGCTTGCCTTCGATCAGGTCTTTGATCTGGACTTCACCGGCTGCGCGCTCATCTTCGCCCTGAATAATCGCCAGGGGGCAATTTCGCCTGTCGGCGTATTTGAGCTGGTTGCCAAATTTTTTCCAGTTGCCCTGATACATCTCGGCACGAATACCCGCATCGCGCAACTGCTGCACCATTTTCTGGTAACGCCCCATTTCACTGCCGTCCATGACGGTGACAAGAACCGGGGCGAGTGTGTCGGAGGTATCCAGTTTGCCAAGGTTTTTCAACGCGGTCATGAGGCGTGAGACGCCGATGGAAAAGCCGGTGGCGGGGACCGGCTGGCCGGTAAAACGTTTAACTAGGTCATCGTAACGACCACCGCCGCCGACGGAGCCGAAGACCACTTCCTGGCCTTTTTCGTTGGTGACGGGGAATGTGAGTTCTACTTCATAGACGGGGCCGGTGTAGTATTCGAGGCCTCGGACTACTGATTGGTCGACTGCGATTCGATCACTATAGCCGGCGTTTTTAATCAGTAAAAATATCTCCCAAAGTTCATCCAGGCCTTTTTCTAAGGTTTCTGAATCTGCCAACTCTACACCTGAGTTTGAAAAATACTCTTTGTAATGTCGAATTGTATCAAGTGATTGGGGAGGGGTTAAAACAACATCGTCTTTACCACCGGTTGACACTCCTTGTATTGGGATTTTTCGACCATCATTTTGTACAAAAAATGCAAAAGGTTCAAATTGTAGAAAAATAATCCGTGCCTTGGTCTGCTCCTCATCCAACCCAATACCCTTAGTGAAATCACCGCTGTCGTCCTTGCGGCCCCTTCCGAGACGCGCTCGCACACCTTCAATTCCAATGCGGTCTAACGCATCGATAGCGCGAAGAACCTCCAGCCGCTTCT
>JAKISV010000015.1 GCA_021648425.1 Rhizobiaceae bacterium | reverse complement strand
GGCGCGGTATTCAAAGCTGATATTACCAACCCCGCCATCTCCCGCTCTGCCCTGCATTTTGATGACTGGCTGAAATCTCGCGGCATAATCGCCATCGGCAACATCGATACCAGAGCGCTCACCGCCCTCATCCGGGAAAAAGGCCTGACAAACGCCGTCATTGCAAATAATGCGCGCGGCGAATTTGATATCGAAGCTCTCAAAATTCAGGCCAGTGAATGGAACGGGCTTGAGGGTGCCGATCTTGCGAAGGACGTAACCAGCAAATCCAGCACCCAATGGCATCAAACTAATTGGGAGTGGGACAAAGGATTTGGCAAAGGCAAGGGTGAAACATTTCATGTGGTTGCCATCGATTTTGGCGTCAAACGCAATATCCTGCGTCTGTTCGCTTCCCTTGGTTGCAAAGTCACCGTGGTCCCTGCCGATACTTCGGCTCAGGCAATTCTTGATCACAAGCCCGACGGCATTTTCCTCTCAAACGGCCCCGGAGACCCGGCTGCCACTGGGAAATACGCGGTTGCAACCATACAAAAACTGCTGGAATCAAACATCCCGATTTTTGGCATCTGTCTTGGTCACCAGATTCTGGCTCTGGCGCTTGGGGCAAAAACCATCAAGATGCACCAGGGCCATCACGGCGCAAATCACCCGGTCAAGGATCACACCACCGGCAAAGTGGAAATCGTATCGATGAACCACGGCTTTGCCGTTGAAAGCGACACCCTCCCCGCTGGCATTGAGCAAACCCATACCTCTTTGTTTGACAATTCCAATTGCGGACTGGCGGTAAATGACAAGCCGGTATTCTCCGTCCAACACCATCCCGAAGCATCGCCAGGCCCTCGCGACAGTCATTATCTGTTCAAACGCTTTATAGATACCATGGCCACCCAGCGCGTTTCGTAATTTCAGCCGAAAGTTAGTTCCGTGAAAAATCCGTTAAAAGATTTGCCCGTTGGTGAAAACATAAAAAAACTCGCGAAAGACCTGAAAAAAAGCCTCAAAGCCGCTAAATCAAGTGAAACCCTCAAGCGTGCGACTGAGAAGCTATCGCCGGCCGTGAAAAAAATCCGTGACAGTAAACAAGCGCAGCGCGTAGGTTCCCAAGCCCGAAAACTGGCTGGCAACCCGTTAATTCAGCGCATATTCCCGCTTGCAGAAACATTGGAAAACTACAAGCGCCCGGATTTCTCCGCAGATTTAACCGCCGGTATGGTGGTGGCCATCATGCTCATTCCCCAGTCGATGGCCTACGCGCTGCTGGCCGGATTGCCGCCGCAGGTTGGCCTTTATGCAGCAGTATTGCCGCTGATTCTTTATTCACTGTTTGGCACTTCGCGCACGCTGGCAGTTGGGCCTGTTGCCATTGTTTCGTTAATGGTGGCCAGCGCCATTGCCCCTTTTGCCGCCAGCGGCACGGATGCCTATGTCGCTCATGCCATCGTTTTGGCTCTGCTTAGCGGTTTGTTTTTGATTGCCCTTGGACTGGCACGGTTTGGTGCAGTGGTGAATTTCATGAGCCACCCGGTAATTTCCGGCTTCACCACCGCTGCCGCCCTCATCATCGGGTTTTCCCAGTTCAAGCACCTGCTCGGTGTGAATCTGGATCGCACCTATTTCATACCCGATATTCTGGCTCAAGCCTGGGAAAAAATTGGTGACATCAACTACTTCACCCTTTTTCTGGCGGTGATTTCGATAGCCATGCTGGTGGGGCGAAATGGCATTACTGCATTTTTTGTAAACCGGGGCTGGATAGGTGAAAAAGGCGGCGAATTTCTCAAACGCGCCATGCCGCTCGCCGTCATGTTCATCACCACATTTATCACCTGGGCTTTTTCCCTGGCCCTCAACGCCAATGTAAAGATTGTCGGTGCCGTTCCAGCCGGACTGCCAGGATTTCAAGTCCCCCAATTCACTACCCAAATGGTCGTGGATTTATTCCCCATCGCGGTACTGATTTCCATTGTCGGGTTTCTGGAAAGCGTCTCGGTCGCCAAATCCCTTGCCAGTAAACGCCGTCAGAAAATTCTGCCAAACCGTGAGCTTGTCGGCCTTGGTGCTGCCAATATCGGCGCAGCAATGACAGGAGCGTATCCGGTTACCGGTGGTTTTTCACGTTCGGTGGTAAATTTCAATGCTGGTGCAAAAACCCCGATTGCAGCAATTGTAACGGCCGTAATCATAGCTTTTGTTCTTATCGCCTTCACACCGTTTTTGTACCATATTCCAAAAGCGGCCCTTGCAGCAGTCATCATTGTCGCCATAGCCACACTGATCGACATCGCTTCATTCCGTCATGCCTGGCAATATTCCAAAGCAGACGGCCTGTCCTACCTGATTACTTTTGCAGCGGTAATGTGGTTCGGCGTTGAAGTGGGGATTTTAATCGGCATTGGCGTTTCAATCGGCCTTTACCTGTGGCGAACATCAAAGCCCCATATGGCAGTCGTTGGTCGCGTGGGCGATACTGAACATTTCCGCAATGTCCAGCGCCACGAAGTTCAGACCTACAAGCAGATTTTATTACTGCGCATTGATGAAAATCTCTATTTTGCCAACGTTTCTTATCTTGAAGACCAGATCCAACGGCACATATCCGATAACCCTGATATCAAACACCTTGTTTTGATCGCCAATGCCGTCAACGAAATCGACGCCAGCGCTCTGGGTTCCCTGGAGCAGATGATAACAAGACTGGCAGATTCCGGCGTCACCATGCACCTTGCCGAAGTAAAAGGACCGGTAATGGATCGCCTGATTCAGGTAAATTTTGTTGAATTGCTGGAACCAGGCAGGATATTCCTGTCTACCCATGATGCAGTTGAAGCCCTGCGTGAAAAGGAAGTTGATTATCTTACCGGCGATGTAAAATAACACCGCAGATTTTTTCTATTCCTGCGTATTGCCCGCCGCTTCGATCCCACGGCGCTCATTGACAAACATCAGCACCGCTCCGCCAACTACCAGAAATCCGATTATGATATAACTGGCCATGCGAAGCCCTAATTGCTCGGCTTCCAGAGCTCCCATGTTTGCACCCATATATTCCGCTGCGAGATCTGCCGCAACCCAGCCGAAGATTGCAGGGCCAATGAAGGAGGACGATCTGCCGGCAACCGCAAACAGTCCGAAAAATTCCGCTGCTCTTTCTTTGGGGCAAAGTTTGGCAACCATAGTGCGGCTGACCGATTGCAGCCCGGCCATTGCGAATCCTGCAAGACCCCCGATCACAAAAAACATCGTATCTGAGGTGTTTTCCACCATCCACAAAACTGTTCCGATCATAATAGCCACGGAAAGCAACAGCGCTTGTTTGGCACTTACCCTGTCAGCTAACATACCAAATATAAATGCCCCGATAACATTGGTAAACTGCACCAGAATAATCAGGATGATCATTTGTTCACGCGCAAATCCGTGCAACACCCCGCCGATAATTGCTGCAAAATTCAGTGTAATCATCACCCCGTCATTGAACAGCACAAAGGCAAGCAGGAATTTCAGGTATTCTTTATAGTGGCGGGCATTTTTCAGTGTTTTTACAATTTGGGAGAACCCGACCGTCAACAGGTTTTTGCCCTTCGGCAATTCTTTGACTGTCCCAGGCTCGCGCACATATAAAAACAAAGGAACAGCAGCGATCGCAAAAAATACCGCGGTCAATACCATGGTTGAGCGCAACACAAGATTGCCGCCTATGACCACCACCAGCGGCAATACAATCAGCAAACATACAATGCCGCCAACCGAACCAATCGCCCAGCCATTGCCCGATATGCGGCCAACATTGTGGCTTGATGAAATACTGGGCAGTAAACCGTTATAAAACACCTGCGAAGCACGATAGCCAATTTCCGCCAGGATAAAAAATGCCATCCCCATTAATACGTCGCCCTTGTGAACAAAGAACAACAGGCTGGTGAACAGACAACAAACGGCCGTAAAAAATGCCAGCATTTTTTTGCGCGTCGCCCGATAGTCAGCAATTGCACCCAAAACAGGAGATATAATAGCGGAAACCAGCATGGCAATTGCCACTGCAATCCCCCAAAGGCGTATCCCTTCCGCCCCGCCAACCACACCTTCTTTGAAATAGGCCGAATAGATCGCCAATATTACTACGGCCGCATAGGCAGAATTGCCAAAATCATAAAGATACCAGGCAAAACGCCGGCCGCGTGGAGTGTCGAAAAATCTGGGTTGCGCCGGTGGCGTGAAACCATCGGCGGTGCCGCCATAAGCCTCAGACAAATTTCCCTCTCCCTAATAATTTTTCCAGTATTACATACCGCGCATATCATCTCTTTCAAAGGGAAAAGACGCAATGCTTTGCGCCTGATTTTTTAGTTCCGCATCTGCAGAAAACACCCCGTGATATTCGTGAGGAAGAAGTTCCGCGATTTGCCGCATGATATGTTCACCAATCCTGTCCAGTTCACCACGGCGCTCCTTGCCCGATAATTCGGTTTTGAACGGCCCGACTGGCTTGCCTATGTTAATCCTCAGCTCCGGCCGCCATTTTTTAAACAGGTCAGTAAAACCAACAAGCCCGATGGGTATAATTATTGCTCCCGTTTCAACGCCAAGAAAAGCAGCCCCCGGCCTCGCCGGTCGCAACACCTGCGCCCAGGCACCGCCTTCGGGAAATATCCCTAAAACGCCATCCTGTGCCAAAACGTTCTTTGCTGCTTCCAGACCTTTGCGGGAATAGGCCCCGCGAAATACCGGAAAATATCCCCACAAGCGTGGGATAAATTTGACAATAGCCGGTGCATTGGGAAATCGAAACCCGCCGACAAACTCCACCTGTCTGTTGGTGGCGACCAGCATTGCTACAGGATCCGCAAAATGAAAGTGATTAGCCACCAGAATGACCGGGCCGTTTTTCGGGATATTTTCCAATCCTGTAATTCGCAACTTCCCCAAAACCAGAAAGGCGAATTTTGCCAGCAGTCGTAGAAAAAATCTTATGATAATACGTCGCGGATATTTCATCGTGACGACATCACCAAACACAACGCTTCAATTAAACGACCGCAATCCATCACAATTGTTACCGCCCCCAGCCCGTTTTCGACAATACCTCATTGCACGAATGTTCAGGTTTTTTGGTGTAATCATCTAAACGAATTGCATGATTCCAACCTGCCGGTTTTAAATCCACTCGAAAACCAGTCTCTTCGTTGTTTGGAAGTGCCATGGCTGAAGCTCTCAGGCACAACATATCCCTGGGTGCGTTTTTGAATGGAATCATCGCCAATCTGTGAAGCCGCAACCAGTGCCTCTTCAAGATCACCGCGCTCCAGCCAACCCTCGCGTTGCACGTAATATCCCCACACACCGGCAAAACAATCCGCCTGTAGTTCTACCTGCACAGACATTTTGTTGGCTTCGATTTTACCCATTCGGCGACGTTCCCGATTAAATTGCGGCAACACACCGATGATATTTTGCACGTGATGGCCCACCTCATGGGCAAGCACATAAGCCTGAGCAAAGTCGCCTTTGGCTCCGAATTTATTGGCAAGCTGCTCGTAAAAGGCCAGATCGATATAAATCTTGCTGTCACCGGGACAATAAAACGGCCCCGATGCCGACGAAGCGAACCCGCAGGCCGATTGAACCTTGCCCGTAAATAAAACCAGTACAGGTTTGGAATAGGGCTTGCCATAGGATTTGAATATCCCGCTCCACACTTCTTCTGTTGAACCTAATATTGTGCGCATAAAGGCAATGGCGTCGTCATTAGCGCGGGGTTTTGTCGCCTGACGATTAATTGGCGGGCGCTGCTGGCTCTGATTAACAGAAGTACCCAATCCTGCCCCAAGGCCGCCGCCCAACTGGCTCAATATCGTCATGGGATTGATACCCAGGAAATACATGACAACCCCGATAATTGCGATAGTGCCGCAACCCAGTCCGCCGCCAGCACGTTTGCTCGCCCTGCCCCTGGGTATACGAAATCCGGCATTGCGACCGCCACTCAACCCGCCGGGCGAACGAAACATGCCGCCGCTGGAGCCTCCACCGCGCTGGTCTGAAACATTGGTACTTTGTCTGCGACCTCGCCACCGCATAAATATTCTCCCGAGACTACTGATAAACGATTCTAGCTATTCTTATTGCCCAAAGGTAAGCACATAACAGGCATAAATCAAACTACCACAACGATGAGTCAATTAAATATTCTATTCCCATTTGGCCCGCATACGCTTTTCCAGCGCCCGCAAGCCGATTGACAGTGTAATTGTTATCAGCAGATAAATATAGGCAACAATCGAGTAGGTTTCAAAAAACCGAAACGAACCCGCCGCGTAAACTTTGCCCATCTGGGTAATATCAGCAACACCAAGAATGGAAACCAGCGAAGAATCCTTGACCATCGCAATAAAATCATTGCCCAGCGGTGGTGCGATTGTACGGATGGCCTGCGGAAAAATAATCAGGCGAAAACGGTGCATCGGTTTTAAGCCCATCGCCTTCGCCGCTTCAATCTGACCAATATCAACGGATTGAATCCCGGCACGAAAAACCTCGGCAATAAAGGCCGAATAGCCAATCGTCAGCGCAATAACCGCCCGCCATAACAGTGAGAAATCCCGCATTCCCATCGGTTCAATAAAACCGGCATTAACCAGTGGTGACGTGACCGCATTCCATAACCAGACAAACCCCGGCGCACCGACAAAGGCAATATAAAACAGCAATACCAGTATGGGAATCCCACGAATTATTTCGATATAAAATCGGGCTACCTGACGCAAAATCACCGATTTTGACAGACACATAATCGCCAGAGCAAGACCAACTACTGAAGCAATCGAAAAACCTACCAGTGTCACAAACACCGTAATCCACACACCGCGCCCCACCACCTGTATGATCTGCGAATATAAATCATTGCTAATGATAAGAACGCCAACAACAATAAATATTCCACCCAGCGCCACCAGCCACCAGGGAAAGTCACCATCATTGGGGTTGGAAGGAGCTGGAGCGGTCATGCAAAAATTTCCCATTGACCATCACCCGGGCGATTGCCCGGATGATGGTTGGCACTAGATTAAGCAGGTTTATTCGCCAAATTTGTAATCAAGAAACCATTTTTTATCGAGAGCACTGAATGTGCCGTCAGTCAGCAATTGCTTGATTGCCGCGTTAAACGGCTCGACCAGATCAGAACCCTTGGGAAAGATGAATCCGAAGTCTTCTGTTCCCATCGCTTCACCCACCAGTTTCAATCCACCATCAGAGGCTTTGACATAACCGCGTCCCGCTGTGCCATCGGTCAGAACCAGATCGACATCTCCGGTTTTTAACGCCTGCACGGATGCACCAAAAGTCTCAAACAGTTTGATACGCGGGTTTTGCTCATTGCCATCCAGCACATTATAGACGGCTACATAAAATGGTGTTGTGCCCGCCTGAGCTCCTACCAAACCGTCTTCAATTGCTGCAAAACTCTTGCCGTCTTTAAACCGATCTTCATCACCACGCACCAGCATAAACATTTCTGAGCGCATATAAGCATCAGAAAAATCAACCTTCTCCTTGCGGTCTTCTTTGATAGTAATACCTGTCATGCCAAGATTATATTGGCCATCAGATACCGCCTGGATCATCGCATCCCAGGAAATGTTTTGATACTCAACTTTGAAATTCAATCGCTTGGCAATCTCCGCCATCGCATCATATTCCCAACCAATCTGATCACCGGTTTTAGGGTCGATAAATTGCAGCGGCGGATAGGCATTTTCAGTAACTACCACGATGCTTTTGCCGCCAAGGTCAGGCAGTGTTTGTGCCTGTACACCCGTTATCATTGCCAGGCTGACAAACAGGGTGCCAATCGCCAATATAATATTTTTCATCTCTATCTCCCGTTTTTATAATATGAAAACAGAGTTTAACCGATGTGGCAGTTGCAGCAAGTGAAATCCTGTTTAAGCAAATACAAATGGCAATACACGCTCTTTTGCCTGCAAACATGCACTCAGTGCAGTTGCCGTAAACTATAAAACGCACCAGTTGCGCCTCAATGGCTATTCGCGTTGCAATAGCGCTGTAAAGCTGCCAGTATTTTATTCTGGGATAATCAATAGTCGGTAATGAGTAGATGACACCTGAGGATTTCAAGTCCTGGCGTAAATCAATGGGACTAAAACAAAAAGAAACGGCTGCGCTTCTAGGCCTGAAAAAGCGCATGATCCAATACTATGAAAAGGGAAAACGCGACGGAAAATCCGTTGATATTCCCAAATCAGTAGAACTGGCCTGTTACGCCCTGTCGCGCGGCGTCTCTGCTTTTGACGGCAAAACCGCCAAAAATTCATTCAATGGCTTAGGCGCCGCAGAAGACATTGTAATGGTCAAGGCAAAAAAATAGCCATATCCAAATTTCCTCATGCAATGCCGAGGAAATAACGCGCCACATCAATATAATCGATCACCAGTGAAATGAAGTTTGTGCCCATCAACAGGTAGAGATATTTCTTCAGCAAAGACGCTTCCAGCTTTGGCACAACTTTCCAGAAATACCAAAGCATCGGCGTCCACACGATTATATGCGGCAACCCTAACAGGCGCACAAAGCCATATTCATTGTGCAGCCAGGAAATCGTCAACAGCGAGAACACTATAGCGCCCAGAATTATCCAGGGCAGCTTCGATTTGAAAACAAACAATATCGCCGCGACGTTTACAGTCCCAAGAAAATTAACCCAGATCTGCACCCACATCGGTTGCTGCTCCATTGCAGCCATAAATGCCTGTATCATATCAATCATAGTGGTATCTCCCTAATATTGGTCGGGTTTTTTAACACCCCTCGCCATGAGAACCCTCTCAACCAACATCGTCAACCTGATTAATTCCTCATTTAGCCAGATTAACGCCCCGCGATAATATGTGGTATAATAGCGTTATCGTGCCCGGGGTGTTTCTGCTCGCGATTCCCGCGTCCAATACACCCTTAGAGCACGCCCCAGAAAACTGCCCGATGCACAGGCAATTAGCCCAACCGATACAGCAATAAAACCAGCATTTGATAAAAGCTGAGGGTTCACCGCACCAACTGTCCCGACAATAAAATTCACCCAGAAAATCGTCATCATTGCGCTCAGAGTAATCCATTCACCCGCAAGCCTGACGCGCCCGCTTTCTTTGGCCAATAGCCATTTTGCCTGTTTTGCAAACCCGGCAAACACGCCAATTCCATAGGCCGCGAAATATACGATCCAGGCTATCAATTGGCGTTCCAGGCCAACCACTGCATTAATGGAAATCAACCCCAGCAACGGCAGCAAATATATCAGAATTATTGGCACCCGGCGTGTTTTTGAGGCTCGCAATCCCAAAATCAGCAGCCCTGCCAACAAAGGCCAAACCCACACAGGCGGCCCCATCAATATCCTGACAATCCAGCCCGTAGTCGCCCCGGTCACAATATTTTCTCCCGTCCCTGCCCACGCCAATACAAACTGATGCCGACGCCCACAGCTCCCAACAAACCAATAACCCAGCCCAAGGTTGGCCCAATTGACACTCCTTCACCAAAAAACATCTCAAAAGTGATGCGTCCCGGCAGGAATGTAAACGCCCCCGCAATAATCAACCCGCCAATATAAACTCCCTGCATCGTAATTCTGTGGGCCTTGATATTGCCCTTTCGTGCAAAAGAGATGCCGATATAGAGGTTCACAATCACATAAACCGTAATCAGATGAATCGGGCTAAAATCTCCCCAAAGCCGGATTTCATGAATAAAAATCGAAGAAATTGAAACCACCAACATCAGGCCAACCCAAACTTTTCCCCAAAATTTATGGCTTTGTGTTCCCTTGCGCCGCCACAATATTAGCGCCCCCACTAAGAGTGCCGCAACGGCGCTCAACATGTGTAATTGTATAGCGATTGATGCATTCAATATCGGTTCAAAATTCATCTGCAAATAGTCCTTAGCCTTGTTGTGACAAGTAGGGGCGGGTTGATTTCCCTGTAATATTCGCAGATATCTAGCTTCCATAAGCTAATTTCAAACGGTATTTCGCCAATATGCATGAAAAATTCGCCACCGACCCGCCACTGCAGGTCACGCTTCGTGAATTACACAACTATGCAAGCAACTGGCGCTTCTGGATTGGCTTTGGTGCCGTAATAATTCTGATTACCGCAATCGGCCCGTTTGGCACAAATACCAGCATGGATGTGCCCACAAGGCTGGTTTACTGGTTGGTAATTTGCCTGGCCACCTTTTTTATCGGTGCCGGCATTTCAATATTGATAGGAATATCATTGATTGATCGCGGTATTCCAAGATGGCTTTCCTGGGTTATCGGCGGTCTGATTGCCGGGATACCTACCGGCGGTATTGCATGGTTGATTAACATTGCTCTTTTCAACCTCAACATCGCTGAAGAATACACCTTTATGCAGTTTTTGTCCTATACCGCGATTATCTCGCTGACGGTCGCAGTCCTGATTTTTCTCATATTCAGCAATCGTGAAACCACGACCCAATCAATAAACGAGCCCGACCACTCAAATTTCTTCGATCGCCTGCCACTTCATCTGGGAAAAAATCTGTTGTCGCTGGAGGCTCAGGACCACTACCTCAATGTCAAAACAACAAAGGGTTCGCAATTAATCCTGCTGCGCATGGGGGATGCCCAAAAAGAGCTTGGCAATTTTCCCGGCCTGCGCGTTCACCGCTCCTGGTGGGTGGCCAAAGGCGCCATTGAAAAAGTCAGTCGCTCAGGTGGTCGCACAGACCTTGTGTTAAACGACAAAAGCATCGTTCCTGTTTCACGCAGTTATCTCAAAAACCTGAAAGAAGCCGGGATAAAATAACATCTTTCCCCAACAATTTTCTCATCCCTTTACCATTTCCAACCCACCGGGGTTCCATTCCCCAATTCAATCCCCTATAAGCCCATTTTAGCCATAGCAAAACAAACGCACCGACGCCTGTGATTCCTTTAATCCTGCGCCGGTTTCCGCTCGAATAACCGGACCAAGAAACCATGCCGAAAAGAACCGATATTTCCTCAATCCTGATCATCGGCGCCGGCCCGATTGTAATAGGCCAGGCCTGTGAATTTGACTATTCCGGCACCCAGGCCTGCAAGGCTCTGAAAGACGAGGGTTACCGTATCATTCTGGTAAATTCCAACCCCGCCACTATCATGACCGACCCGGACATGGCTGATGCCACTTATATCGAGCCAATCACACCGGAAATTGTCGCCAAAATCATCGAGAAAGAACGCCCCGACGCCCTGCTGCCGACGATGGGCGGGCAGACCGCGCTCAATTGCGCCTTATCGCTGAAAAAGCAGGGCACACTCGATAAATACAATGTTGAGATGATTGGCGCGGATGCCGCCGCCATCGACAAGGCCGAAGACCGCGATTTATTTCGCACAGCCATGCAGAAAATCGGCCTGGCAACGCCTCTCTCGGAATTTGTCAACACAACAGAACTGAAAAAACGTTTCAGCGATGAATATGATAAAGCGCGGGCCAAAATCACTGGTGATGCAGCTCTGGCTGACTTCGAACGCCAGTGGGAAAAAGGCGAAATCAACCGTCGCGAAGAACACCGTCTTACTGCTCAGATGCAAGCATTGAAAGCCAGTCAGGTTACCAGCCTGCCTGCAATTGTACGCCCTTCCTTCACCATGGGTGGTCAGGGCGGCGGCATCGCTTATACGCTTGAAGAATTATACGAACTCGTGCTTGGCGGCGTCGAAGCCTCCCCCACCAATGAAGTGCTGGTTGAAGAAAGCGTCCTTGGCTGGAAAGAATTTGAGATGGAGGTAGTACGAGATAAAGCTGACAATTGCATTATCATCTGCTCCATCGAGAACATTGATCCCATGGGTGTGCACACCGGCGACTCCATAACTGTTGCTCCCGCTTTGACCCTCACGGACAAAGAATACCAGATGATGCGCGACGCATCGATTGCAGTATTGCGCGAAATTGGCGTGGAAACCGGCGGTTCGAATGTCCAGTTTGCTGTGAACCCGGAAGATGGACGTCTCGTCGTCATTGAGATGAACCCGCGCGTCTCGCGTTCTTCTGCCCTGGCTTCAAAAGCCACCGGCTTCCCCATTGCTAAAGTAGCCGCGCGCCTTGCCGTGGGTTATACGTTGGATGAACTGGAAAACGATATCACCGGCGGCGCAACCCCCGCATCGTTCGAACCTTCAATTGATTATGTCGTCACCAAAATCCCGCGTTTTGCCTTTGAAAAATTCGCGGAAGCCTCTGACATCCTCACCACTTCAATGAAATCTGTTGGTGAGGTGATGGCCATCGGGCGCACATTTGCCGAAAGCTTTCAAAAAGCCCTGCGCGGGCTGGAAACCGGCCTTAGCGGCCTTGATGATGTCAAGATTGAAGGTTTGGGCCAGGGTGATGATAAAAACGCCATCCGCGCCGCCCTCTCCACCCCGCGCCCCGACCGTCTGCTAAAAGTGGCCCAGGCCATGCGTGCAGGTGCATCCATGGATGAAATCTATAAATTGTGCAAAGTCGACCCCTGGTTCCTCGAGCAAATTGCAGATATTGTTAACACGGAACAACGTGTCAAAACCCACGGCCTGCCGAGCGATGCCCAAAACATGGCGCTACTCAAATCCATGGGGTTTTCCGACAAGCGCCTTGCGGTGTTGTCGAACACAACCCAGGCTGAGGTGGCAGCCCATCGAAGCGGCCTTAACGTACATCCGGTCTATAAACGCATCGACACCTGTGCCGCCGAATTCGCATCACCAACCGCCTATATGTATTCCACATATGAAGTACCATTTGCCGGAGAACTGCGCAGTGAAGCGGAGCCTTCCGACCGCAAAAAAGTAATGATATTGGGCGGTGGTCCAAACCGCATCGGCCAGGGCATCGAATTTGACTATTGCTGCTGCCATGCCGCTTTTGCCTTGAAAGACGCAGGCCTTGAATCAATCATGGTGAATTGCAACCCGGAAACTGTTTCCACCGATTATGATACCTCTGACCGGCTGTATTTTGAGCCACTCACCTTCGAAGACGTGATGGAAATTATTCGCGTTGAACAATCAAGCGGTGAGTTTCTTGGCGTCATCGTTCAGTTCGGCGGACAAACCCCTCTCAATCTCGCCAATGCCCTCAAAGATGCAGGCGTACCTATTCTTGGCACCTCCCCCGATGCCATCGATTTGGCCGAAGATCGCGACCGTTTCCAGAAACTGCTCCATGACCTGAACCTGGAACAGCCCATAAATGGCATTGCGCGTTCGGCTGATGAGGCCCGGGTAATTGTTAAAAAGGTTGGCTATCCGGTAGTCATTCGCCCCTCTTATGTCCTGGGCGGACGCGCCATGGAAATCGTGCGTGATGACCAGCAGTTTGAACGCTATATCAATGAAGCAGTGGTGGTTTCAGGCGATACGCCTGTTTTAATCGATACCTACCTTACCAATGCCATCGAAGTCGATGTCGATTGCCTGTGTGACGGGGAAGATGTTTTCATCTGCGCCATCATGGAACATATCGAGGAAGCTGGCATCCATTCGGGCGACAGCGCCTGTTCCCTGCCAAGTCATTCACTCAGCGATAAAACGCTCGATGAACTCGAACGCCAGTCGCGTGAAATGGCGTTGGCGCTGAATGTTGGTGGATTGATGAATGTGCAATACGCCATCAAAGACGGCGTAATATACGTACTTGAAGTCAATCCACGCGCCTCGCGCACTGTTCCGTTTGTCGCCAAAACCATCGGCGCACCCATTGCCAAGATTGCCACCCGCTTAATGACTGGCGACAAATTGGAAACCGCATTAACGGCTTACGGCAAAAAACCCGACCCGCGCAATCTCAATCACATTGCCGTCAAAGAGGCAGTGTTTCCTTTCGCCCGTTTTCCCGGTGTCGATACTTTACTTGGCCCCGAAATGCGTTCAACCGGCGAGGTCATGGGACTCGACAGGGAATTTGCAATCGCTTTTGCCAAAGCCCAGATTGGCGCTTCCAACATGCTGCCAAATCAGGGAAGCCTGTTTGTATCAGTACGCGATGATGACAAGGAACGTGTCCTGCCGGTTATCAAAATTCTGCACGAACAGGGTTTCAACATCCTGGCCACCGGCGGTACGCAGAAATTTCTGACAGCCAACAATATTGATTCACAACGCATCAACAAGGTTCTTGAAGGGCGCCCTCACATTGAAGATGCCATTAGAAATTCACAAATCCAATTGGTCATCAACACCACAAAAGGTTCTAAATCCCGGTCGGATTCACGCTCCATCCGCCAGGCGGCTTTGCTTAATCGCGTACCTTATGTGACCACATTGTCCGGTGCCATGGCCACAGCCCAGGCAATTGCGGCGCTTAACAAAGGTACGTTGGAAGTGTACCCACTTCAGGATTATTTCATCTGAAACAACCTCATCAAGACACCAAACCCCTTGACCTTTTTGCCCCGGCACATTATTTGACTGCAGCTTGTTTCGTTCGGGAATCCTCCCAACAATGCAATAACGTTGAAAAAACGCAACACTCTGACCATATATCAAGCTTGGATTGCGGAAAATTTTGTATTACCGCAACCGTATAATTTTTTGCATAAATGGCGACAGTAAAATTGCCAAATGAAGGAATCAACATGGACAAGGTCCCAATGACCGCCAACGGCTTCAAACAGCTTGAGGAAGAACTGCAACGCCGCCAGAGCCAGGAGCGCCCCTCAATTGTACAGGCGATTGCTGAAGCCCGCGCCCATGGCGATTTATCCGAAAATGCCGAATACCACGCCGCTAAAGAACAACAAAGCCTGAATGAAGGCCGCATCTCCGAACTCGAAGGCCTGGTGGCCCTGGCTGAAATTATCGACATTTCCAGCCTGTCCGGCGACACGGTAAAATTTGGTGCGACCGTAAAACTGGTTGATGAAGATACCGATAAAGAAAAAACTTACCAGATTGTCGGTGACCAGGAAGCGGACGTAAAAGAGGGAAGGATCTCAATTTCCTCCCCCATAGCCCGCGCCCTGATCGGCAAAAGCGAAGGTGACTCTATTGAAGTAGCTGCACCTGGTGGCTCAAAAGCTTATGAAATTTTGTCAGTTAAATTTGTTTGACAGCATTGTGGGGAGAGTATTATTTCTCACCCGGCAAACTGCAACCGGAACAATTGCGCATAAATCTTGTCGTCTTTGATCAGCTTGGCATGGCTGCCCTGTTCGACAATTGTACCGCCACTCACTACGTATATCCGATCGCATTTTTGTACGGTGGAAAGCCTGTGGGCGATGATGAACGTGGTTTTACCTGCCACCAATTCATCCAGCGCTGCCTGAATTGCCTGCTCTGATTGTGTATCCAGCGAAGATGTCGCTTCATCAAGCAACACGATTGGCGCATCTTTGAGGAATGCGCGGGCTATGGCGATACGCTGGCGCTGACCACCCGACAGTTGCGCGCCGCTTTCACCTACAAATGTATCATACCCCTCATCAAACTCTGTAATAAAATCATGGGCATTGGCCAGCTTTGCCGCTTTGATAATTTCTTCTTTCGAAGCACCCAGCTTGCCAAATCCGATATTCTCCAGAACGCTGCCGGTAAATATATGCGCTTCCTGCCCCACATAGGAGATAGCCCCACGCACGCTGTCAGGTGTTGCATCAAAAATATTCTGGCCATCGATTAAAATCTTGCCCGAACGCGGTTGATATAATGCCATCAGCAATTTGAAAATTGTCGATTTCCCACTGCCAGATGGTCCCACAAGGCCAATTTTTTCACCGGCAACTCCACCAAGAGATATTTTTCTCAACACCGGCAGTTCCGGCCCGTAGCTGAATTCAATATCCTGAATTTCCACATTGCCTTTTGTCGTTTTAATAGGCTTGCCATTCTTGAATCGAACCGCCTCAGGCTCCTGATCGTCCAGCAAATCGTACATATAACGCACATCAACAAACAGCTTTTCCAGTGAAACCCGTAACTTTGCCAGCTTTTTGGCCGGTGCGTAGGCCAATAAAAATGCTGTGAGAAACGACATCAGTTTACCCGGATAATCAGGATCAACACCATCGGTTCCAATATTGATAATCCACCAGCCTGAATAGATCACCAGTAGACCAATGGCTATCCCGCCCAGCGTCTCCATAATTGGTGATGTACGCGCAGCCAGTTTGGCAATGCGGTCATTGCGAAATCGCAAATCCTCAACCACATTGTGCATGCGTCCGCTCATCTCTTTTTCAAGCGAATAAGTCTTGATCATCATAATGCCGGAAATAGTTTCTTTCAGCAGGGAGGACGATATTGCCAGATCACGCAACTGCTGCTTGGCATGCAACCGTGTTTTGCGAAGAATTGAACGGATGAACAGTATCGACAAAGGCCCAATAGCCAGTACCGCCAGTGAAATCACCGGCTCCTGAATAAACATCACAAGCGCCAGAAAAAACAAGGTAAGCACATCGCGCGCAGCTGTTGTGATCAACACCTCTATTACTGCACGCGTCGCATTAACCCCCATATTTGCCCGGGTGAATATTTCACCCAGTGTCGTTTTGTCAAAATACTCGACTTTCAAACTCAAAAGATGGTTGAATACACGTTTTTGCACAGAAGCCGCCAGTGAATTACCTACCAGTGCTAAAGTAACCGTATGGCCATAGGTGGCAAAACCCTTGATCATAAATATCGCGATTACCGCCAGGCCGACATACAATATCTTGTCGAATTCCTTGGCTTGTAGAATTGAATTAATAACCTCGCGCATCATCCACGCACTGCCACCCGTGGCAGCTGAAGCAATTGTCATCAGGAAAATAGCGAAAAAATATCGGTTGCGATATTTGGCAAAATTGTCCGCAAATACCCGCGCAACTATCGCATACTGCTCGGAATTTCGGAAGTTTCGCAGAAATCCGGTTTTTTCTGTCGGGCTATTATCAGACATCAATCGCCTTATTGATCATCGCAGGATCACAAAATGATACGGGGGCTATACCTGTCATTGCGGTACCCCATATGCGATTAGGCGTCAACAAATTGTCCCTCAACCCCACGTCGTCTAAACAAAAAGGAGTTTCGCCGCAAGTTGGCATCAATAATTTCAAATTCATTATCACGCAGTATTTCATTGCTCTCAAAAAAAGTGGCCTCTTTATCTTTTCCCCGTTCAAAACCGCAATCCACCGCAATATAGTCAATTCGGTGCAATACTGCTTGCGCGCCCGCTAACACTTCAGGCTCTGCACCTTCCGCTTCAATCTTTGCAAACCGCAGCTTGTCAATTTTGTTTTCATTCATATAGTTTTCCAAAGTGACAGCTTCAACCTCCAGCACTTCAAGATTATCATCGGCCGCAAAAGCGGAGCTGTCAGCGGTGTCAGGCTTGGAATAGAATTTTAACGTAGTTTCTTCTTTCCATAGGGCCTTGCGAATTGTGCGTTTTTCGCCATTAAAATTATTCAAATCACAACACTGAGCTTCTTTTTCCTCTGGCTCAAAACCATGATAAATAACACCGAATTGCTTCAGATATATCCCCACTTCTCCTATATTTGCGCCACAATCAACTACATGGTCTTTTGGCTCAAAAGGTATATGTCGCAGCAGATAGTCATTGGCAAGCACACCCAGTCTGGCGGAAATACCGCGTTTGTAATAGAAATAGCGATTGCGCCGCGAAAAATAGATTTCACCATCACGTGCCAGCGCTTTGAACAAACCGTTTTCCAGCCCTTCAACCACCAGTTTATGGCCGCGTAATATGTTCCTCAGGTTTACCGCTTTACAGTACAAAGGAGTTGGAATGGTTTTTACAGAACGCTCCAACAGATTTTTACCAAAACCCAACAAAATCACCCCTGTTTTTTAACCGTTGGCTTATGCGCAACAATAAAATGCCCCGGTGCCACGTTGCAAATGCGTTCGCCACGCCTGCCCGAATATTTGCCACCACTGTTTCGAAATAATACAGTTGCGTAAAGCACATCGCGCAGATGCACCAGATGATTGCGCAAACCAACAAAAATTCCACGTATTCCGCTAATTGAAGACGCAACACTGTAGCGACCCCATACAAGTGGCATCAGCGTACCCTGAGAATAACCCGTTTCCTCCAGTGCAATGCGCCACCAGCTGGGCGTGCGCCGCGAATAGTCATCGGGATGTCCGTGAATTCGAAATATCCACGGAATACTGATTACAACTTTACCCCCCGGCTTCAGAACCCTGTTGATTTCTTTCAACTGAAATTTGGGATCGTAAACATGTTCCAGCGTATTCATGGTGCTGCAGCAATCTATGCTATTATCTTCAAGTGGCAATTTATCGCCGGGATTAATCAAATAGGTGGGTTCAATTTCCTTGTCGATATTTACTGAGGCATATTCAATGCCGGATTGTAGGTGTTTGACATAGCGGGCATTTTTTCCACCCCCCACATCAAGAACCTTACCGCTTAATTCGACTTTCGACAGGCATTCATACTCAAGCATCCGCAAGGTAGAATTTCCGCCATAACGGCGATTCAATTCAATCCATCGCGACAAAGTGGGAAGAGGCGGCTCTTCAACAATAAAACTAAAACTCATGGGTTTTTTATCCGGCCTCAAGGGTATATTGATTGCAAGTCAATTATCGCGTTTGCACAATGTTTGCAATCATCTTTGAAGAATTCTAAAGGCTGCAAATGTTACCCCTGGATCCCGATATAGAAATCATTACCCCAAACCTCAATCGCCGCCTGTCCGGGGTCACCTCGACCATCGTACGCCTGGTGCCGGTTCAGGCAAAAACCGTTGGCATTGTTTCTTTTGGCATTGGCTTACCCGCTTTCCTGCCGCGTATTCCTTTCCAACGTCTGCTATCCCTGGGCTATACCAAAACCCGCTCCGGCAGTCCTCGCATCTGGCATGCAAGGCGAAACATCGAGATGCTGCTGGGGCTGTTTCTCAAACATATCTTGCGCCACCCCTATAAGCTGGTATTCACCTCCGCCTCTCAACGCAACCATTCCACTTATACCAAATTCCTTATTCGGCAGATGGACCACGTAATTGCCACTTCTTCAGCAACCGCAAAATATCTTGAAGTTGATAATAGCGTTATCCTGCACGGCATCCCACTTGATGACTTTGCTCCCGCTGAAGACATTTCGGCGTTGAGAGTTGCCAAAAATATTCCCGGAAATTTTGTCATTGGCTGTTTTGGACGCATTCGCAAACAACAAGGCACAGATGTATTTGTCGATGCAATGATTAATCTCCTGCCCCGCCATAAAGACGCAACGGCTGTTATCATGGGACGCGCCACCCAGAGCCACGCAAATTTTCTGCAACAACAAAAAAGTAAAGTTGCTGCTGCGGGCCTCGAAAACCGCATTCTTTTTCCAGGTGAAGTACCCGTTGATGAAATCTCGCACTGGTACAAAACCCTGTCCCTGTTTGTCGCCCCCCAACGCTGGGAAGGCTTTGGCCTCACTCCTCTGGAAGCCATGGCCTGTGCGGTGCCTGTGGTGGCGACGACGGTGGGTGCATTTCCCGAACTGGTCATGAAAGATGAAACCGGAGCGTTGATTGAACCGGGCAATGTCTCACAAATGGTGAATGCAATTGAACTTTATATCAATGATGACAAGCTCACCCGCCAGCACGCGAAAAACGCCCTTGCTCACGTTCACGCCAACTTCCGCATAGAACGCGAAGCCGCTCAAATTCTGGAAGTTTATAACAGCGTACAAAAAGCCTGACAGCTGGCGCTTGTTCACATTTCTTGAATGATGTAACACCACTGCGATAAGCTCTTCTAACTCCAAAGATAATCGAATTATTCATCCCCATGTGGCACTCATACCTTATCAATCTGGATAAAAACCATGCACGACTGGAAAATTCCCGTCGGCAGTTTAAGGCCGAAAAAATTGCATTTTCCCGCATCAATGCGGTCAATGGCTGGGAACTGAGTGATGAAGAAATCGCTCGTGTTTATAACGCGGACATGGCAACACGCCGCTATAAATACCCCCTCGTAAAGCCGGAAATCGGCTGTTACCTCTCCCACATTGAAGCCTGGCGCCAGATTGCTGAAAGCGGTGAGGAAGGCGGTTTTATTTTCGAAGATGATTTTCAGATCACCTCCCCTCTGGCTCCCGTACTCGAAGCCCTTTCAGTTTCCACTGAAGATTGGGATATGGCTAAGATGTTTTCTCTCAAAAAGCATCCTAAAATAATCCACGAAACAAGCCTCACCCCCTTTAATGACCTGACCGTACCCTACCAGGTGCCAACCTGCCTGCTCGCCTATGCCCTTCGTGCCGAAACGGCAAAAAAGCTGGTGGAAATATCCATTCCCTTTTTCCGTCCGGTAGATGAGGACCATAAATTCTACTGGGAAAAAAACCTGCGTGTCACCCTGGTTCATCCCTCACCGGTGAAAGTGGGTGACCAACAAACCAAAACCGGAACCATTGGTGATGCAAGAAGAGCGACACCGCGCCATTCTCTACCATCACGTTTACGCCGCCTCTGGCGCAATATGACTTACCAACTCAAATACAAGTCAGCACTTCATTACCATCGCATGATTGGGATTTTCCGATGAAAATAATCCATCTGCATCTGGGAAAAGAAGGCGGTGCCGAACGTTTTTTTGTCAATCTGGCACTCTCATTGGCCGAGCGTGGCATTGAACAAAAATTCGTAATTCGCCCCAACCGCAGCTGGCGTGGTGAAATTGCCGGTCTGGGGGAAACTATCCAGAGTAATTATCATTATCTTTCATTTTCCCGCTATTTTCTCTGGTTCATGCTGAGTCAAAAAGTTCAGCGTATGGCAGAAGAATTCCAACCCGATGCAATTATTGCCTGGATGCCCCGCGCCAGTCGCCTGATGCCAGCCTATCCTCAGGCCATAAAAATCACCCGCCTTGGCGATTTTCCCCAAAGCCTCAAACACTTTGGCAATAGTGACGTGATGATCGGCAATGTACCAGGCATTGGTGAACGCTGCCGAAATCTGGGTTGGGAAAAGCGCGTTGAAATAGTTTCCAATTTCCCAAAAGAAGTAACGCCAAAACCCATCTCGCGCGCGGCGCTCAATACACCGCAGGATGCATTTGTAATATCCAGCGCCGGGCGTTTTGTGCACCGCAAAGGCATGGACCTGCTCATTCGCGCCACCGCCAAACTCGACAATGCCTGGCTCTGGCTGGTGGGTGACGGTAAAGAAAAGGACAATCTAACAGCTATTGCAAAAGAAGTCGGCATGGTTGAGCGCCTGCGTTTTTCCGGCTGGCAAAAAGAACCCGAACATATTCTTGCCGCCAGCGATGTTTTCTGCATGCCCTCGCGCCATGAACCCCTGGGCAATGTTATACTGGAAGCGTGGAACCTCGGCCTGCCGGTAGTTTCAGCCCGCACCCCCACCGAAGGCCCTTCGTGGTTTATGCGCGATGAGAGCGACACTCAAAATCAGGACAACCAGCTGGATGTCAAAATAAACGGCCTGCTCGTAGACTATGCAACAATTGATGCTGACAAAAATCTCAACAGGATTGATGAAAATATCATCATCGACAATCTCGCTACAGCATTGCAGCGTCTGCGCGATGAAAAAAAATTACGCAAAACCCTCATTGCCGGCGGTTACGATACGCTCGAGAAATGCTTCTCTAAAAAGGCTATTACCGACCAGTATCTCAACTTGTTTTCGGGTAAAGTTGGCAACCACCCCCTATGAAGATACTGATCATTAATCTGGACAAAGAAAAAGATCGAATGGCCTTCCAGCGCCGGCAGATGAAACGGTTGGGTCTGGAATATCAAAGAATTCGTGCAACCCGGGCACAGGATGTAAACCCTGATGAGTTAGCAGCCCGTTCCCTCCAGTGGGAACGCCCCATGCGCGCAGGTGAAGTCGCCTGCCTCGATAGCCACCGCACCGCCTGGCAAATGGTAAAAGATAGCAAAAAACCCGCACTGATACTTGAAGATGATGCCTTTTTGTCTTCCAGGGTTCCAGCAATTCTTGATCTTTTGCAAAACCAGGTTGATGCACATCACGTGACCCTGGAAATAAGAAGCCGCAAAAAAATACTTGCCCACACACCCCTCAAGCTGGATGCATCCACCAACCTCACCCGGCTCTATCAGGACAGAACGGGCGCAGCTGCCTACGTGTTGTGGCCCCGTGGCGCACAGATTTTACTTGATAACTCCACCCGCGCTGCTGGCCTTGCCGATGCGATTATCGCTGCAGCCTACCAGATGTCATCCTGGCAAATAGAGCCCGCCGCCGCCATGCAGCTTGACCAGTGTGAGGCTTATGGAATTGTTTTGCCCCTGAAAACCACTTCTTCAATTGGCACCAGTTCTCACGACAAACCCTCCCCTTCCGGTGCCTTTTCAGCGTTCAAATTCAAATGGCGAAGAGTTTTTTCACAATTGCGTATGGGTCTGCGCCAGTTATCCACAATTACCAAAGCAAATCGTCGCCTCGTAGCAGTTGAAATTGAGGATTTTCAAGTCCATATAACTGATTAATATTTCCACCGCTCATCACATTGGAATTTCAAAAATATGAACGCCCAACACTCCAAAGTCCTGATCATCGGTTCCGGTCCTGCAGGCTATACCGCAGGTATCTATGCCTCCCGCGCCCTGCTCGAACCCACCCTGATTGCCGGTATTGAACAAGGCGGTCAGCTTACTATTTCTTCCGAAGTCGAAAATTATCCGGGATTTGCTGAAACGATTGAAGGCCCCTGGTTGATGGAGCAGATGCTGGCCCAGGCCAATAAAGTTGGCACCAATATCGTTGCAGACCACATTGTCAGCGTTAATCTGGATGCGCGTCCGTTTGAAGCCGTTGGCGATGGCGGGCAGCTTTATACCGGTGATACGCTGATAATTGCCACCGGTGCCAAAGCCAAATGGCTGGGCCTGGAATCCGAACAGACATTCATGGGCTTTGGCGTATCAGCCTGCGCCACCTGCGACGGGTTTTTCTATCGTGGCAAGGATGTGATTGTTGTTGGTGGTGGCAACACTGCTGTCGAAGAAGCGCTGTATCTGTCAAACCTGGCCAAAAAAGTCACCCTTATCCACCGCCGCGATGAATTGCGTTCAGAGAAAATATTGCAGCAACGCCTGTTCAAAAAAGAAAATGTCGAAATCATCTGGGACAGCGTTCTTGAAGAAATCACCGGCGAACATTCAATGCCGCCATCCGTTACCGGCGCACGTATTAAAAACGTCAAAACTGACAAAATCACCGAAATTCCAATCAACGGAATATTCATCGCCATCGGTCACGCCCCCCAAAGCGAGCTGTTTAAGGGCAGGCTGAAAATGAACAAATCCGGCTACCTGTGGACTGCGCCGGATTCTACCGCCACCGAAATTCCAGGTGTCTATGCTGCTGGAGATATTACCGACGATGTCTTTCGCCAGGCCGTGACAGCTGCCGGCCTTGGATGTATGGCGGCCCTGGAAGCTGAAAAATATCTGGCGCAAAACGAATAACTACTTATATACCTTCTATTACACTGCCTATTACACTGCGGCGGTGAGGAGGATGCCCCATGGACTGGGATAAATTACGGATATTTCACGCGGTGGCCGAGGCTTCGAGTTTCACCCACGCCGGTGATAAACTCAATCTGAGCCAATCCGCCATTTCGCGCCAGATTTCCACCCTGGAGCAAAATCTCGGCGTCCCCCTGTTTCGTCGCCATGCCCGTGGTCTCGTTCTGACAGAACAAGGCGAATCCCTTTATGAAACCGCCCATGATGTGTTGCTCAAACTCGATGCTGTACAGGCTAAACTCAAAGATTCCACCCAAACCCCAAAGGGTCCGCTTAAAGTAACTACCACCGTGGGCCTTGGCACCAGTTGGCTCACCACAAGAATACACGAATTCATCCACTTATATCCCGATGTGCAATTGGAATTGTTGCTCACCAATGAGGAAATTGATTTGTCCATGCGCAAGGCCGATTGTGCCATTCGCCTGCGCCAGCCCACCCAGTCGGATTTAATTCAACGCCGCCTGTTCACCGTGCATTTCCACATTTATGCTTCTCCCGCCTACGTCAAGCGAAACGGACAGCCAAAAGCCATAGAAGACCTTGATGATCATGCCATCATCACTTTTGGCGATGAAGCACCCCCCTTTCTCGCCAATATGAACTGGCTGGCAACAGCCGGTCGTAAAAACAACAACCCGCGAAAATCCGTTTTCCGCGTCAACAATCTGATTGCCATGCGCAAGGTGGTGGAAGCAGGAGCGGGCATCGCGCTCTTCCCCGATTATCTCATCGAAGACCGCTCCGGCCTGATGCAATTGATGCAAAATGTCGAAGTCCCCAGTTTCAACACCTATTTCTGCTATCCCGAAGAACTGCGCTCATCCGCAAGGCTTAAAGCGTTCCGGGATTTTCTGGTGTCTAAATCAAGGTCCTGGAGCTACTAGGGTCAGGACCTAATCAATATATTCTGCCGCTATCTCGATATAGTCAAAGCCCCCATCGCGGCCACCAAGGTGGCGTGCCAGGAAATTTTCCAGTTTTCGGTAATAAAATATCTTGGTCTGCCAGCGCCGAAAACCATGGCCTTCTTTTTCATAATAATAGGCCTCATATTCTTTGCCCTGCTCTTTTAGTTTGCGCTCGAATATTTCAGACTGTGCGCGATCAACCACCCGGTCATTGATGCCGTGAGCAAGCAATATGGGAGCCTTGATATTGGCGATCAGATTAACCGGTGAATTTTCTCGCATTTCACGCAGGTCCTGTTCATTCTCGGCATCCCCAAAATACCGGGTCGTATAGGCCTTGGTTAACCCCCATGAAAAGGGGCTGTTCTGAATTTGATATTCAAAATCACTTACGCCCACAATGGAAATAGCCGCTGCAAAAAAGTCCGGATCGCGTGCAACCCCCATCAGCGCCGAATAACCGCCAAAACTGCCACCGTAAATTGCAACCTTTTCCCCATCCCCGATACCCTCATTGATCGCCCATTTCGCCGCATCAATAATATCATCCTGCATGGCGCGCCCATACTGGCGAAAACCGGCCTTCTGAAATGCTTTACCATACCCTGTTGATCCACGATAATTGACGCTTAAAACGGCATAGCCACGATTGGCCAGAAACTGCCTCGCATGATTATAACCCCATGCATCAACTGCGGCCGGTCCACCGTGAACCTGAACAATCATTGGTACTTTTTCAGGCTTGATCCCTTTGGGTAACGTCAACAACACCGGAATTTCAAGCCCGTCCCGCGACTTACTTTTCAGGGCCTTGGGTTCAGCCAGATATTCCGCAGGGCCCGACAAGGTAAATTTTCCCAACGGGTTGGAAATCT
>JAKISV010000207.1 GCA_021648425.1 Rhizobiaceae bacterium | reverse complement strand
GAAAAAGGTATCAAAGAAGGCGCGCGTCTTGTTGCCGGTGGTCCGGGCAGGCCCAAAGGTCTTAATCGTGGTTATTTTGTACGCCCCACAGTGTTTGCAGATGTGGATAATGAAATGACTATTGCGCGTGAGGAAATATTTGGACCGGTGTTATCAATTATTCCGTTCGAAGATGAAGAAGATGCTGTTCGCATTGCTAATGATACGATTTTTGGATTGACCAATTACGTACAGACCAGTGATGGCGCCAGGGCCAATCGTATGGCGCGCGTTTTGCGCTCGGGCATGGTGGAGATGAACGGCACCTCGCGCGCTGCTGGTTCACCTTTTGGTGGCTATAAGCAATCAGGCAATGGACGTGAAGGTGGCGTATGGGGGCTTGAAGATTTTCTGGAAGTCAAAGCAATCAGCGGCTGGCATGTAGAATAGGTGAAGTCCGGATAAATCAGGACTTCACCAGTTTGCAATTGAAATTAATGCAAAGCCTATTTGCGGCGAGCATCAATTGAGATGGAACCCGGGCCGGAAATTGAAAGTGCCAGAAAACCACCGGCTATTGCCAGATTTCTCAGGAATGTGGTCATTTGTTCCTGATTGTCGGGCTCAAAGTGGAATATCAACCCGGAAACTACAGTAAATGCAGCTAATCCCCAGGATGCCCATTTGGTCATAAAGCCAAACAGGATAGCAAGTCCGCCCAGTATTTCTCCCGCAATGACGCCATAAACAAGAATGCCGGACATTGGTATGCCTTTGGATGCCATAAAACCGGCAGTGCCGGCAATTGCGCCCATTTTTGCAAAACCCGCACCGATAAATATTATCGACAATAATATTCGGGCAATAAGCAGTACAATAGATGAACTCATAATTTTCTCCTCCTGAATTTAAATAGACTCAAGCAGGGAATGCTTGAGCACTCCTCAGCACGATGACACGAAATTATTGCTCTCACAAATCCGTTCAGGAATAATTTTTACCGCAACAAACAAGATGCAATCAAATATTTATACCTATTCAAAACTATAAAGAGAGCTTGTGTTCGAGTGGAGGCCTCGCCCGGAATCGAACCGGGGTGCATGGATTTGCAATCCACTGCGTAACCACTCCGCCACGAGGCCTCACACGGGTACAAAAATGCTACCCGATAGGCGATTACCTAACAAAGGTGCCGCGGCTTGCCAAGCAACTTCTACAGGATATTGATATTATCAATCTGCTTCAAAGGCACCAATTCAAAAAATAGTATTGTTCAGGTAGATTTTGCTTGGCAAAACTGTGAATGGTTTGTTATATGCCGCCAATGAATTGTGATTTGATTTGGCAATTCATCTGTTCCCCGGTAGCTCAGTGGTAGAGCAATCGACTGTTAATCGATTGGTCGTTGGTTCGAATCCGACCCGGGGAGCCATTTTTCTACGGTCTGACCCGCAGACATGGGCAGCAACTGTTGTGCCGAAAACGAACTATCACATGCATTGTGAGCAGGTCAAAATTTATCACACGGACATCAATAATTTACGCTGAAGCTTTTAATGCTTCTCGAATGTGTTTGGCCAGCTCGTTGCGTCGCACTGGTTTGGCAAGCACAGGGTATTTATTGCTTTGATTATTGGCATCTTCATCCCCTTCTACAATAACAGGAAATCCGGTGGTAAATAATACTGGCATATCCATGCGAATTTTTGCGGCTTCCCCCGCTAGCGCCCGCCCATCCATACCACCGGGCATGACAATGTCAGTCAACATCAAATCAATTTCGGTTTCGGTCTCAAGAATTTTCAGAGCTGGTTTGGCGCAGTCTGCTTCTTGTGTTTTATAGCCCATTTCCTGGAGTTGACGCACTACTGCCAGCCGAAGCGCGTCATTGTCCTCGACAACCAGGATTGTTTCAGAGCCAGCGACTTCATCGGTTTCGATTGACTTTACTTTACCAGACACCATATCTGGGCTGGTTTTTGAACGCGGAATGCAAATGGTAACGGTTGTCCCGTGTCCAGGCGTGCTGTCAATTTCCAATACTCCACCTGATTGACGCACAAATCCGTAAACCATACTCAGCCCCAGACCGCTGCCTTTGCCGAATTCCTTGGTGGTAAAAAATGGTTCATAAGCACGTGCTGCCACTTTGGCATTCATGCCGCTGCCGGTATCGCTGACGGATATTACCACGCAATCACCCGTTAATTCACTATTTTTGGTTTTGGAATTTCTTCGCACGGTTTTGTTTTTCGCTAAAATGGTAAATGTTCCCTCATCCGGCATAGCGTCGCGTGCATTCACTGCAAGGTTAAGCAAGGCGGATTCCAGCAGCGAAGGATCAATAATCGCCGTCCATAAGTCTTTTTCGATTTTTAGCCGACAATCAATATGTTCACCTAAAATCGGAAAAATCAGAGGTTTGAGTTCCTCGATGGTTTTGCTTATATCAACATTTTGCGGAGACAGTTTTTGCCGGTGTGAAAATGCCAGTAACTGTCGATTGAGAGCCACGCCTGAAAGACTGGCCCGCAGCGCGGCACCGACAAGTTCGGCCAGAAAACTGTTTTTTTCCACCCTTGATTCAAGCATATCAAGATTGGAGATTATTATGCCCAGCAGATTATTGAAGTCATGGGCAACCCCAGCTGTGAGTTCAGCCACCACTTCCATTTTTTGACTTTGTTGAAACTGCTCCTGCAGTGCCCGACTTTCTGTCAGATCTACAAGTGTGATAATTGCTCCGTGCAATTTTCCACGGCTGTCCCACAAAGCTGCTGCAGCGATGTTGGCGATGAAGGGCAGGCCATCGCGCCGGGTTAATTCCAGTTCCACATTACTAAAATTTTCGCCCTGGCGAGCACGCGAAAGTAATTTATTAAACTCATTTTTGCCACCGACAGATGTCAGTTGAGGGAACTTTTGCTGTGCTTCCTCCCAGCTGTAACCGGTAAGCTGGTTTGCTGCGGGGTTCCAGATGGTGACATTACCCTGCACATTGATAGCCATTATTGCTACGGGGGCTGAGCGGATCAGGGTGGAAAGTTCAGCATTCAACCGCTCCAGTTGTTGATTTGCCACATCCAGGTCACGGGTGCGTTTTGTTACCCGTTTATCAAGCTCCCTGTTGGCGGTACGCAATGCAACTTCGGTATTTTTGAGAAGCGTAATATCCATATAAACACCCACAATACCGCCGTTTCGAGTGCGAACCTGGGATTTTCGTATTATTCTACCGTCGATCAATTGAAATTCTGATGAGTTGGCCGCATTGCTCAATTCATCCAGTTTTTCGCTGATCCATTCCTCTGTTCTGCCTTTGGCCTCCGGTTCACGACCAAACTCCGCCCGTCGACGTAACAGTGCCTCACAAGAAACACCGGGAACAGCAATGTCAGCAATTTCCGGATATATTTCCAGGTATTTCTTATTGGAAATCACCAGGAGACCTTCGGCATCGAACGTCGCAAATCCATCATTCATTGCCTCAACTGCATCAACAAGATTTTGTTGTCCTGCAGCAAGTTCAGCGCGCGCCAACTGGCGAGCAGCTCGCGCTTCGCGTAATTTTTTTGTCATCAGATTGATGTGGATTGCAAGTTCGCCAATTTCATCGTTTCGCAGTACCGGCAAATCTTCCACCGCATCATTGGCAGCAATACGGTTGACATGATTGATCATGCCTTTGACAGGCATCAAAATTTCGCGAAATGCCGTAAAACTCAGCATACTCATCCAAATCCCGCCGCAAAGCACAAATGAAAGAATGATTGCAAGTTGGAGCAGCAGCCTGTCGCGAAATTCTGCCAGGTTCCTGGTAGCGATCAGATATTCAGCAGAGCGCATCGCTGATATCTGATTACGTAATACTTCAAGGCGTTCAGTACCGTTGTCACTGACAAGCAATTCTTTAACACCCTCATAGCCAAATTGCCGGTATAGACGCAAAACATTGGCCTGGTGCTCAAGTTTGGCGCTGAGGGCTTTTTCAAGCTTTGCAACCAAGGGACGCTGCACTGCAATTTCCGCTGTCAGTGTTTTAATTATCGCCATCGTCACCGGGATTGCAAGCAACATGCGATTATAATCAGCCAGATGTTCGGAATTTCCGCTTAAAATGAAACTGCGATTGCGATT
>JAKISV010000014.1 GCA_021648425.1 Rhizobiaceae bacterium | reverse complement strand
GTTTGATTTTGCGCAGACATTGGGGCTTGTTGCACGCCGCGAAACAGGCTATGGCTTTGGCGGAAATCGGGGTTGTAGCTCAACGGTTAGAGCCAGCGGCTCATAACCGCTTGGTTGTAGGTTCGAATCCTACCAGACCCACCATTTTTGTTTGTGCTATCGCCTGTCGACTGAATGAGCGCGTTCCCTTTGTGCTATCGCCTATTGGCTGAATGAGCGCGTTGGGGTTTTCTTATTAACTTGCTTTGGCAATGAATAAATCAGGCAGGAAGCCATTTGTCCTTTTCGAATGTTCTTTCCCAATTGCCAATGATTTGTTACAAACTGCCAAAATCGTGACAATTCAGGGGGAACAATATAATCATGTCAAAAAATTTGAGGGAACGCGCTGAAATTACTGCGCTTGAGCTGCAGGAAATTCTTGGGGCGGCGAACGGTGCCAAATCCGGGGAAATAGCCGATGCCATCGAGCAGGCAATCATCAAGGCTTTAGTCGAAGAGCGCCAGCGCTGTGCGGAAGTTGCCAGGGGATATTACGCAGACGATAGCGACAAAGGCGATGCAATTGCTGATGAAATCAGTCGGGTGCGCTCGGTACTGATCACCAATCTCTCGGCGATGCGCTAAATTAATAATCAGAAAAAAATGCGTGGGCTTTCACCCACGCATTTTTATTACATACGCATACCTGGCATTTCCATGGCTCTTCCTGGTGTAGCCAACTGGCCCATCATGCCCATTTGCATGTGATAGGGCAGCATGCACATAAACATCCAGACACCGGCCTCTTTTACATCGGCCACGAAGGAGAACGTTCCACCGGGTAAAACCAGCGATTTTTCATACAAAGCCTCATGCTCAAGCAGGCTCCAGTCAGCGCGTGTAGCGCGATAGTTGATAGCGGCCATGGCCGGCATAGTCATGAACATGAATTCATGGGGGATTTTACCTTTGTTGGTGAGGGTGAATTTGACTCGTTCACCGGGTTTAACTTCAATGTTCAAATTGGAATAGTTCCATTCTGACATGCTCATCTTGATTTCCCGGTCAAAGGCTTCGCCTTCCTTTTCACTGATCACAAGACCACCTTCGGGTTCACCCTCGCCATGGGGCACTTCTTCTTCTCCCTCTTTCATGGCTGCATTTTCTTCTTCGCCATGGGGTTTTTCTTCTTCCTCCATGATCATATTGCCATCAGCGTCAACGGCCATCGTGCCATCAGCGTTGAGTTTCATTTTCATGGCGGGCTCGTCTTTTTTGTCTTCATCCATTTTCATGGCGGTCTTGTCGTCAGGCTCCATGATCATGTTGCCATCAGCGTCAACGGCCATCGTGCCATCAGCGTTAAGCTTCATTTTCATGGCTGGCTCGTCTTTTTTGTCCTCATCCATTTTCATGGCGGTCTTGTCGTCAGGCTCCATGATCATGTTGCCATCGGCATCAACAGCCATTGAACCATCAGGATTGACCTTCATTTTCATGGCGCCATCTTCACCCATGTCCATGCCGCCCATGTCCATACCATCCATATTGGCCATGGCCATTTTAAGCTGTTCTTCATCTTCTGGCGGCACATCGAAGATATCGTGTTCTATTTCTTCATTTTCAGTTACCGCATTGGCATTAGGAAGCAGGCCCTGGGCCTCGAAGGTTTCCATGAGGCTCATTTTGGGTGGCATCTGGAAATCCCTGCCCTGCCCGAAGGTTGCCAGATAAGTGGCGATTACGACGCCCAGGATGCCGATAACAGTGAATAGTCTGATCATAGTTATATTCCCTTATTCTGCAGGTGTTGGCGCTGGCACGGTGTCATTATCATGTTCAACCGGCCATGGCTCATCTGGAGCAGGCTCGCCATGGGTGGAACTTCTGACAACGTTATAGATGAAGATCAGGAAGCCAAGGCCGATAAAATAGCCGGCGGCAGTGATCATCATCTGTGGCATTAGCCATTCTTTAAGTGGCAGGTAATCATAAACCCAGCGCGGGAAATAAGTGTACCCGGCAACAAACATCATGGTGATTTTGGTAAACAGACCAATCTGCCACAACCAGAAATGTGAATTGGCCATTTTCTGATTATACATGCGCCCGGTGAAATACGGGTAGAGATAATAGAACCCGGCAAATGCCATCTGACCGGAAAAACCAAAGAACATGGCGTGGAAGTGGGCCGGTATCCAATAGGTGTTGTGGATAAAGTCACTGTCCGTGGCAATCTGTGCATTCACATAGGCTGTAGCACCGCCATAAATGACAAAGGCAATTGCCGAAATCATGAACTTAAATGGTACGCTGTTGCGCGCAGATCTAGCAATCGGATCACCCCAAATAGTGGCAATCCAGTTAAATACGTGCAGCACTGAAGGAATAAACACCAGCAGGGTGAAAATCTGGATCATGCGCTCATACCAGCCGGAAATTGTATAAAGCGGCTGGAAGTGGTGCGGGCCGATAGGCATGGCAAACAGACCCAATAGCAGGAATGCCACAACACCTGACCAGTAACTCCACATTGGACGGCCCAGAATTCTGGGCAGCAATGTGTAGAGGATAGCAATTGCCGGAATGAATGGCAGATAAACGGCCGGGTGTCCGTAGGTCCAGAACACGTACAAGAAGAACTTGACGCTGCCACCACGGGCGGGATCAAACCATGCGGTGATTTCCAACCAGTCGGTGAGCAGACCAAGGCCGATAAAGCCAAGCGGGATCGTTGATACGACCATTAACAGGCCCAGGATTGCTGCCCCCCAGCCCATCATTGGCAGTTTGCTCCAGCTGCCTGCAGCTTTCAAACCCGTCATTGCATTGGCCCATAGCACAATGCCCGCCAGAAATTCTGATACAGCCACCAGAAGAATGGCCAGATAGCCCATCCAGACCAGAGAGCCGCCTACTCGAAGCGACATTGGCGCATAGGCTGTCCAGGTGAAATCAGGTCTGCCGATGATCAGCAAAACAGAAGCCAGTATAAGTATCCAATAACTCCATTGGGCAATACTGGCAGCCGCAAGGCGTTCAGTGCCCAGGACTTTGGGAATCATATAATAACAAACCGAGATGGTCAGCGGTATCAAAAAGCCAAACACCATCACCATGCCATGCAGGGTCATTAGTGTCATATAGACACGAGCCCCCAGAAACTGAACACCGGGGACGGCTAGTTCGGTTCTGAAAATCAGGGCGAATGTGCCGCCCAGTGCCAGCATAATGAATGCTGTCAATATGCCCTTGAGGGCGATGTGGCGATAGTCATTGGAAAACAGCAAGGTATTAAGTGAAATAGTACCGATGATATTTTCAGGTTTCCAGTGTGGTGCAGCGCCGGTGCGCACCTGATCAAGTTCATGCGCCATCGGAATTTTCTCCATTTTTTAGAACAGCAGTGGGGACTTCGCCGTCTTTATTGAGAACAACCAGCCAGGCTTTCATCTGGGCGTGTCCGACACCGCAATAGTTTACACATTGAATAAGATATTTACCTGGGGTGTCGGGTGCTCTGATCCATAGTTCACGAACGTCACCGGGATCAATTTCAGCGGTAATTCGGGCAACGGGAATATTGAAACCGTGAATAACATCATTGGTAACAATTTTAAACAACACACGCTCACCAGGTTTTACGACAGCAGCGTTACGGCTTATCTCATCGTCTTCAGTGATAAAAACAAAACCCCATTGGAATGTCACCACAGTGAGGATGCGGTCAAATTTTTTGTCACGTTCGGCATCTTCGACAAATTTGCCGGATACAGCTTCAGTTACCCGCAGGTCTTCCTGATAAGCCTTGTAGATGGAGGTGCTCGCCCAGTCGCCATAATAGGCCATGACCAGCAAGCCGGCGATAAATAAATATTCAATATTGTAGGTCAGCTTCCAGCGTTTTTCCATAAACAATGCCAGTGCCAAACCTATTAGTCCGAGCATTGTGATGGCGATCGTAATCGTCATCAATAGCTCCTGCCCACCGGACAGCCCGAGTGCATTTTCCACGAGGTTTCCCCTCCTCCTAGTATTTCGAAATCAGCGTAAGCGTAAGCGTATGTTCATGCCTATCAATTGAAATCTGTTTATATTCAGCCAACGAAACCCAACAAAAATAGACGTATCTAAACATTAACTATTGGCAATGTTTATTGTCAAGCGGACATTTGCCTTGTTAAATCTGCTTTACATAATACTCAGCAGAACTAGCTTCTTGAACCCAGATTCACGCGTTGGGCAAGTTATTTGTGAGTTATCACGTTCAACTTTGCTTGATCAGGAGTGAAAATGCGGTATTTTACAGGGTAATTTGCTGATTTTCTGGTGGTTCATCAAACCAAAAAAAGCATTGTGCTAATTATGAACCAGGCGAACTGCCGCTAAAGAATCTGTTTGGCAATAAAATCAGCAATGTTTTTGATGTCATTTGCATCAAACGCCGGCAATTTTTCGCCTTTTATTTCTTCTGCCCCGGCCTGGAAAACCACTGCGATAATATTGGGGTCATTCGCACTTAAAATTTCATCATTATTTGCAGTATTGCGCACTTCGATTTTTGGGATTGGGTGGCGTTTATAACCTTCAACCAGCACCAGATCGCAGGAACCGATGTGCTGCAATATTTCCTCAAGGGGCGGTTCATCTTCTTCACGCAATTCATGAATCATTGCCCAGCGATTGCGTGACACAATTGCAGTTCTGCGCGCGCCTGCCATGCGAAATTTGTAGGAATCGCGGTTTTCATGATCGATATCAAACGAATGATGGGCGTGTTTGATGGCTGAGACAATCAGGCCACGGCTGGTGAATTCCTCGATCAGGCGCTGAACCAAAGTGGTCTTGCCGGAATTTTTCCAGCCCGAGATACCAAATACCGGCGGGGGCGTAGCTGTCGTGTTTTTCGGCACTTTTATTTATTCCCTGTCAAATCAAACTCAACGCGCTCTTTTCCTGCCAGAATGGTAAAACGTTTTCCGCGCAGGCGTCCGATCAGGGTCATACCAACCTGCTTTGCCAGATCAACCCCCCATGCGGTAAAACCGGAGCGCGATGCCAAAATCGGAATGCCCATCTTGGCGGTCTTAATCACCATCTCACTGGTGAGACGGCCGGTGGTATAGAATAATTTGTCGTGGGGAGAAATTTTATTGAGGAACATATATCCGGCTATCTTGTCGACTGCATTATGACGCCCGACATCTTCGACATAAACCAATGGCTTGTCATGCTGGCATAAAACGCAGCCGTGGATGGCGCCAGCTTTCAGATAAAGCGAAGGCACGGTATTGATCTTCTTTTGCAACTGGTAAAGCCATGAGGTTTTCACCAGGGCATCGGGGTTAAGACTGATGGTTTCAAACTCCTCCATGATATCACCAAACACCGTACCCTGAGCACAGCCGGAAGTCTGGGTTTTCTTTTTGAGTTTTTCCTCATAATCGGTTTTGCGTTTGGTGCGCACTACAATGGTGCTGATATCTTCATCATGCTCGATAGCGGTAATCTCATCATCTTCAAGGAGCATATGCTGGTTGAGCAGATAGCCCACTGCAAGCAACTCGGGGTAATCGCCAATAGTCATCATTGTGAGGATTTCCTGACCGTTGAGATAAAGGGTCAGGGGCTGCTCGGTGACAACAGATATGGTTGTTTGATTGCCATCCTGATCGATGCCATCAACGTCACGTGATAACCCGGCGTGGTGCGGGTCGGGAGCAAGGGTGAATTCTTTCATTTTTGTATCCTGCAAATTCAATTTTCCAGCAATACCGGTCCTTTATCAGAAAAAGTCACACCGATTTTGTCCCCTACCGACAGGGCGCTATCCACATCCGACGAAGTGGCAAACAATTCACCAAATTCTGTTGCCAGGGTAAATTCCAGATGATTGCCAACATAGGTAAGACGAATGATTTCTCCCGGCATGGAGTTTGCTGCTTTGCGTTTGGTAATGATAACCCGGTTTGGGCGCACACCTAACAAAGCTTCACCTTTTGCGATACCGCGAGAGGGCAGATTTGCGCTGTAGTTACCGACATTCACTGTCGCAATATCCTTTTTAACTGATGATATTTCGCAGGGCAAAATGTTTGCTTCGCCGATAAAATCAGCGACAAAACGGCTGGCGGGCGCATCATAGAGTTCGCGCGGAGTTCCATCCTGGGCGACAACGGCATTTTTCATGACAATGATGCGGTCGGAAACAGCCAGTGCCTCTTCCTGGTCGTGGGTGACATAAACCACTGTCAGGCCGAGGTTTTGTTGAATTTCGCGAATTTCCTCGCGCACCTGGCGACGCAGTTTTGCATCAAGGTTGGAAAGCGGCTCATCAAACAGCAATACCTGCGGTTCCAATACAAGCGCGCGCGCGACTGCGACGCGTTGTTGCTGGCCGCCGGATAATTCGCTGGGCAGGCGTGCGCCATAGTCCGCAAGTCCCACAAGGTCGAGACCCGCCAACGCGCGTTCACGCGCTTCGGGTTTTTTGAAGCCTGAAAATTTGAGGCCGTAGGACACGTTTTCCAGCACGCTCATATGAGGGAATAAGGCATAGGATTGAAACACCATCGAAACATCGCGGTCGGTAGCAGGCAAAGATGTAACATCGTTGTTGCCAATCATGACCCTGCCCGCAGAACACATTTCCAACCCTGCTATCAGGCGAAGCGTGGTGGTTTTACCGCAACCTGAAGGCCCAAGCAAAGTCACAAGGGTGCCTGCTTCAATAGAAAGCGAAACGTTATCGACGGCGACAACATCTTTACCGTAAATCTTGGTAACACCTTCAAAGGCAACCGATGCCGCTCTGGAATTTCCACTGAGTTTCATATCGCCTCCGGCGTTTTAATTATTTTGTTATACATTGGTTCTCGATTGGCCCAGTCTTCGGCCTATATTTGTACGTCCTACTATGAATTGCATTATTCCTACTACCAGCAACATTACCGCAATCAGCGTGGTGGAATAGGCGATGGCCAGACCGTAATCGTTATTTTCCACCCGGCCGATAATGTAACTGGTTGCCATGTTATATTCGGCACTGACCAGAAATATTACCGCAGAAATTGCAGTCATGGCGCGCACAAAACTATATACCAGCGCGGCCAGGATAGCGGGTTTGAGCAAGGGTAATATAATACTGATAAATGTCTGCCAGGAATTTGCACCCAGAGTGAGGGATGATTCATCAAGGCTTTTATCCAACTGGCTCATCGAGGCAATTCCGGCGCGAACGCCTACGGGCATATTTCGGAAGATGAAACTAACAACCAGAATGATGCCGGTGCCGGTGAGTTCGATTGGCGGTACGTTGAAGGCCAGAATATAACTGACGCCAATGACGGTTCCCGGAATAGCAAAACTCAGCATGGTGCCAAATTCAAAGGCGTTTTTACCGGCAAAATTCTGACGGGTGAGCAGGTAGGCGGTAATCAGGCCAACTGCAGCGGTGAGCGGTGCGGAAATACCAGCGATTTTTAACGTGGTCCAAAATGAGTCCCAGGCGGAACCGGTCCACAATACACCGTTTTCGGTGAGTTTTAAGGAGAATGCCGTGAGGTAGTGTTTAACAGTAAGGTTGTTGTTAACGCCCCAGAGTTCGACAAAACTGCCGTAGAAAATCATCGAATAAATCAGGATGGTAAAAGCAGTCCACAGGCCAACAATTGCGATAACCGGCAGGGAAACACGCATTGGCAATTGCGGGTGAACACCTGAATCGCCTTTGCCGGTCATCGTGGGATAGGATTTTTTGCCAAGCCAGAAGCTCTGGGCGTAAAATGCGCCAAGTGTGAAAAACAATAATACCAGTGCGATTGATGCAGCTCTGGCCTGGTCGAACTGGGCGCCGGCGATGGCAAAAAATATCTCGGTTGAAAGCACATCAAAATTGCCGCCCAATACCAGCGGATTGCCAAAATCGGCCATGCTTTCGATAAAGCCCAACAAGAATGCATTGGCGATGCCCGGTCGCATCAGGGGCAATGATACGGTGACAAAGGTTTCCCATTTATTGGCACGCAACGTTTGGGCGGCCTCCTCCATCGATGGGCTGACGCCCTCAACCACGCCAATCATCACCAGGAAAGCAATCGGGGTGAAGGCAAGGATCTGGGCAATCAGGATGCCGGGCATGCCATATACCCAGCGCGTGGGTTGAAAACCGAACAATTCGGAAAAATAAACAGTGAATGTTCCAGACAAGCCGAACAGCAGGATAATAGCCAAACCAATTACAAATGGCGGCGTGATTATCGGCAATACGCTCATGGCGCGCAGCAATTTTTTGTAACGGAAATTGGTGCGGGTAACGATGAGGGCAAAGGCCAGCCCCAGCGCAGTTGTGGACGCGCCTACCAGTATCGCCAGAACAAGCGAGTTCCAGGCTGCGCCGCATTTTGTGCCGCCGGTAACGCAGGATAATGACCACAGTCTTTTGTCAGTGATATTTTCGATAAACACCGAACCTGAATAGGTTTTGTCTTCACTGATGAAAGCCGACAGCAGCATATTGATGATCGGGAAGAACACAAAAATCGCAACGATGGTAATGACAAAGCCAATTGAAGAAACGACAAAAACGTCGCCATTCACCGCACCACGCGCTGCCAGCCCCTGGGTGAACATGAATAAAAAAGCGCTGGCCATCATCAGCGCGCCATAGCCCATGCCAAACTGGCGATCACCGAGCGGGCCCAATAATTGTTCAAGCCAGCCGAACTGCCAGCCTTTCAGGCCGATGATAAAACCCTGCGCAAGCAACAGGCCAAAACCAAGTGCACCGCAGATTATCAGTATCTTGCCAAATAACGGATCGGATTTATCCCGGCGCAGGGCAAACAAAGGAATGAATATGAAAGGAATGACCACGGCCAGCCACATCTTTTTTCCTTGTAATAACAAGAACAATGCGGGGGCATAATCGGGGTCCCAGGGATAACCATCGCTCAGCCAGTCAAACGAGAAAAAGCCATCCTCAATGCCGTACCAGGGCACGAGCAAAAAACCCACCCAGCCAACAATCAGCCATAAAAGCAGCGTTGGATGGGTGGGTGAGATTTTGTTATCAATACTCACAAAATTTCAACTTCGACCTATTGCGGCAGAACTGATACTTCTTCATCCCATTTTTTCAACAAGCGTTTGCGTTCGTCGCTTGAGCCATATTTCTTGAAATCATAGTCGATGAGTTTGATGGATGCCAGATCAGGCGCAGAGGGTGAACTTTTTGCGCCCTTGTTTGACATTACCTGAAAAGCTTTCACTTCCAGTGCCCGTGATTGAACATCGGCGGTCAAAGCCCAGTCGTAGAATTTTTTTGCTTCATCAAGATTGCGTGCACCTTTGATGATTGACATGGAGCCGATTTCATAACCGGTGCCTTCGCACGGTGCGACAACCTTGATTGGAAAACCGGACACTGCCTGTTTCACAGCATCGTGCATGAATACAATACCAATGGTGTTTTCACCGCGACCAGCCGCCTTGATCGGGGCTGAGCCTGATTTGGTGTACTGGTTGATATTAACATGCAGCTTTTTCATGAATTCAAAGCCTTCATCCTCACCAAACAATTGCACGATAGTGGCAAGAGTGGTGTAGGCGGTGCCGGATGAATTGGGGTTTGCCATTTGCACATGGCCTTTATATTCAGGCTTGAGCAAATCTTTCCAGCAGGCGGGAACAGGCAGATTGGCTTTTTTAAGCAAATCCTCGTTGTAGCCATATCCAAGCGCCCCGGAATAGATGCCGATGGTTTTATTGCCTGTGGATTTTGCCGGCATTAGTGCCCAGTCATTCAATTCACCTTGCATAGGAGAATCATAGGGCTGGCTCAGGTCTTCTTCTGCTGCCTGTAAATGCGGGTCACCAGTACCGCCCCACCACACATCGCCCTTGGGATTGGCTTCTTCTGATTTAATCTGGGCAAAAGTTTCACCGGAGCTTTTGCGGGTCATGTTTACTTTGATGCCTGTTTCCGCCTCAAAACCTTTGGCCATCAACTGGCACCAGTCCTCCTGGGCACTGCAATATAATGTCAGCTTTTGCGCGGATGCAAAAGTCATTGTTACGCTGGTTGCCGACAAAGCGATGGCAAATCCAAGCGTGATTTTCGCGATGGTTTTCATGTGGTCTTCTCCCGTTTTACAATATTTTTTAAACATATTTCCCAATTTGAACTGGGTTGCGTGCGCATCTTATCTGTTTTGTGCACAGTAGCAATAAGCATAGGAAAATTGTTGAATCGTGGTGGACTATTGTTCAGCGGCAAATATTTTTCTATAGTGCGCGCTACGAAATCAAAACAACAAATCAAACACTACCAAGGGAACAACCATGAAACTATTTTCAACATTTGCACTAGCAGGCCTGGGGATGGCTGTAGCATTCAGCGCACAGGCGCAAACGCGTGTTACTTATAAATCCGCCAAAACCACTTCGTCCTATTACCAAATGGCGGTGCAGATTTCTGAAGCAATGAAATCGGGTTCGGGCGGCGATATTATTGTCACCGTGGAAGAGAGCCAGGGCTCAGTGCAAAATGTGATGGAAGCGGCAGTGCGCACGGGCAATTATGTGTTCACTACCCCGCCGGTGCTGGTCAAGCTGGCAATTGGCGGCAAAGCAATGTTCAAGGACAAGGGCAATCCGAAGTTCAACGACATTCGCGCGTTGTTTCCCATTCCCTCACTCACCATGCATTTTGTCATGAGCAATAAATCAGGCGTGACAGACTTTGCCGGGATGGAAGGCAAAACCATTCTGCTGGGCAAGGGTTCATTTGGTGCTCGCGAGGGTGCAAAATATCTCAAACTGTTTGGCCTTGAAGGTAAAGTGACGCTGGCGGAAGTTGAATTATCCAATGCCGGGCCTGCTTTGAAAAACGGTCAGATTGACGGTTTTGTTACCGCTGGCTCCTACCCTGCCCCCAATGTGATTGAAGCAGCAGCGGGTACGGGTGTCAGAGTGATTTCGCTGACAGATGAACAAATCAAAACCAGCAAGCGCGCCAAGCTGGTAATTCCTGCTGGCACTTATGCCGGGCAGGACAAAGACATCACCACCACCTCCCTGCCGGTTGTTGCATATTCTACCACCCAGATGGATGATGATACCGCCTATGCGCTTACCAAAACCTATTGGGAACAAAAAACTGAAATGGGCAAAGGCGCTCCATGGTGGGATGGGGTGAACAAGGGCCTGATGGCCAATATTTCCGGTAAAATTCACCCTGGTGCGATCAAATATTACAAAGAAGCAGGGTTTGAAATTAGCGCTGACCAGATGTAAATTTGATTGAGGCATCATTAAAAAAGCCCGGGTAATAGCGCCTGGGCTTTTTCATTTCCATAAGATTATCGGTTTGTTTTGAATGGTGAAAAAATCACATTATATCTGGGTTGGTCTGGGTGCGCTGACGATTTCTTTTCATCTGTGGCTGATTTTTTCCGGCCTTATTCCAAACCTCGTTTCGCGCCCCCTTCATATGGCGCTGGCGTTGCCATGGACGATGGTGTTTGTTTCGCAAACAGGTTTTGCGCGTATCAGCGGGGCTATTCTTACCTTACTGGGTATCGCTGCCACGTTATGGATCGCGTTCAACCAGTCATCGCTGGGGGATCAATATGGTTATATCAACAGCGATTTTCAGATGGTTGTTGCTATAATCCTGCTGGTAGTGGTGCTTGAAATGGCGCGGCGCTCGATAGGCTGGCCTCTACCGTTGGTGAGTGTGTTGGCCCTGGCCTACGGGTTGCTGGGCCATTATATTCCCGGAGAATTTGGCTATGCAGCGATTCCGGTTCAAAGTTTTCTTGGAACACTGACTATTGCCGAAGGCGGTATCTGGGGAAGCCTTACGGGGATTTCAGTCAGTATTGTTGCGATATTCGTGATTTTTGGTGCAGTGCTGAATGCCGGGGAAGCGGGTCAGGGTTTCATGAATGTTGCGACTGCCGCAGCGGGCAGGCTTAAGGGTGGCGCTGCTAAAGTATCGGTGATTTCATCTGCCCTGTTTGGTTCAATATCAGGTTCCGCCTCAGCCAATGTTGCCTCCACCGGTGCAATCACATTGCCGGCGATGAGAAAACTGGGCTACCCGCGTGCGCTGGCTGGCGCCGTTGAAGCGGTGGCATCATCAGGCGGGCAAATCATGCCGCCATTGATGGGGGCTGGAGCCTTCGTCATGGTGGAACTTACCGGTGTTCCTTATACGGGCATCATGGCGGCGGCGTTTCTTCCCGCCCTGTTGTTTTTTGTGGCCGTGTGGATTGGCATCAATGCCTTTAGCCAGCGTCATGAATTGAAAGGACTGCCAGCCAGCGAACAACCGGTATTGCGGCAGGTACTGATAACATCGGCATTTTTTCTGGTGCCGTTTTCAGTGTTGTTGTGGGGCATGTTCATCGGACAATATACCCCGCAATATGCGGCCTGCATGGCAATCATTGCCGGGGCAATATTGTTGTTTTTCAATGCCCAATTCACCATTGACCGCAAACAGGTTTTGCATCGCTTTGAGCAGGTTTGCATCAATGCGGGCAAGCAGGTTTCGATGATAGCGGCAATTATCCTTTGCGCCTCAATTATCATCGGCGTGCTGGGCATTACAGGTCTGGGTGTGAAAATCACTTCACTGATACTATCAGGTTCCGGCGGCATGTTGTGGCCTGCACTTTTACTCACTGCGTTGGCCTGTCTGGTGCTGGGTATGGAAGTGCCGACCACTGCCGCCTACGTTATCAGCGTATCGGTGGCTGGTCCTGCGCTGATAAACCTGGGGCTTGAGCCATTGCAGGCGCATTTGTTTGTATTCTGGTTTGCATTGTTGAGCACTATAACGCCGCCGGTATGTGGTGCCGTTTTCATCGCGGCAGGCATGGTGGAAGAAAACTGGCTTAAAGTTGCCGGTGCGGCGATGGCATTGGGGGTGGGGCTATACCTCATTCCGCTTGGAATGATTGCCAATCCTTATCTGATTAAACTGGCTGAATTTCCATTGCTGGCCCTGGCATCAGCATTAAAAGTGGCCGTTGCCCTATCGCTGATTTCCCATGGCATTATCGCGCCCAAAGCTTTGTTGTTGCGGGTTGGAATGATAATAGCAGGCCTTGGAATACTGTTCTACCCGGCATGATTCAGGATCCAAAAGTTCTTTCCAGCACATTCAACCAGTTTTCATGGCACAGTTTTACCATCATATCTTCATCATAGCCGTGAGCGCGCATGGCCTGACGCAGGTTTGGCAGACCGGCAACATCTTTAATTTCATTTGAAATCGTTGCTCCGTCAAAATCCGAGCCGATGGCAACGCCATCAATTCCCAGATGTTCAATCAGATAATCAAAGTGACGCAACATTTCTTCGATGGTGGTTTCAGGCGTGGATTGTCCGTCAGTGCGAACGGCAGAAGTAGCGAAGTTCAAGCCGACAATGCCGCCGCTTTCCCGAATGGCGGCCAATTGTTTGTCAGTTAGATTTCGCGAGTGGGGGCAAATTGCGTGGGCGTTGGAATGGGTGGCTATCAGGGGGGCATCGCTGTTTTTAGCCACGTCCCAGAATCCGGCTTCATTCAGGTGGGCAAGGTCGACAACTATCTTATAATGGTTGCAGAGCGTTATCAGTTCTTTACCCAGATCACTCAGGCCCGGACCGGTATCTGGAGAAGAGGGAAAGCGAAACGGCACGCCGTGACCAAAGCGTGTTGGCCTGCTCCAAACCGGGCCAATAGAACGCAGACCGGCATTATAAAGCACATCAAGACCGCTGAAATCTTCACCAATCGCTTCCGCCCCTTCGATATGCATGATCACAGCCAGCACGCCAGTATTGAGGCATTGTCGAATTTGCCTGGCATTGTGGCAAATTTTTACGGCACCTTCGCTTTCGCGTTCGATGCGAGCCAGAATTGCCGCCTGTTTTACGGCAACCGGCAGGGCTTCTTTGAAAGGAATTTCAGCAGGCAAGGCCACGTCATACCGGGGCTTTGACATTTCTGCGATTAACTCCTCCAGTGATAAATCCGAAGGAATATAAATCGCAAAAAACCCACCGCCAAAACCGCCTTTGCGCATTCTGGGCAAATCGAGGTGGCCTTTATTATCGCCGTTCAGGAATTTACGGTGAACATGTTTTTCACCCATTTTATAAAGGCGCAGCAGTATATCGTTGTGGCCATCAAATATCAGGGGTAGCTGATTATTGGTCATTAATATCCTCTGACTAATTCTTGTCGTTATATTGTGTCTAATTCATTGAATATTCGAGGTCCTTGTAATCAATATCGCTATCATGCATTGAAAGAGCGATAAACACACAACAGGAAAAGCGGCGTGAAAATTAATGTATTGCTGATCGGCTCGGGCGGGCGTGAGCACGCGCTGGCCTGGAAACTGATATCGTCACCCCTCTTGGGAGAGTTCCATTGCGCGCCGGGCAATGCCGGGATTTGTGAGATTGCCCAATGCGCTGACATTGATATCAGTGCCCATGGAAAAATAATTGCATTTTGCCGGTCCAACGATATTGGCCTGGTAGTGGTTGGGCCAGAAGCGCCGCTGGTGGCAGGGCTGGTGGATGATTTGAACGAAGCGGGCTTTAAGGCATTTGGGCCGACTGCCGAGGCGGCGCAACTTGAAGGTTCCAAAGCCTTTACCCACGAAATCTGCGATATGTACGCCATCCCAACAGCCCACTATGCCAGCTTTAACAACGCGACCAAAGCTAAAACCTACCTGCGCGAGTGCGAGATGCCTGTTGTCGTCAAGGCGGACGGGCTTGCTGCGGGAAAAGGCGTGGTGATTGCTAAAACTATTGAGCAGGCAATAGATGCGGTGGATGCCTGTTTTGAAGGAGAATTTGGTGATGCGGGGCAACGTGTTGTCATTGAAGAATTTCTTGAAGGTGAAGAAATCAGCCTGTTTGCCATTTGTGATGGCCAGGTGGCTTCGCTGATTGGCACGGCTCAGGACCACAAGCGGGTATTTGACGGCGATAGTGGCCCCAATACCGGTGGCATGGGTGCTTATTGCCCCGCATCAATTATTGATCAGCCCATCATTGATAAGGCGATGAGTGAAATCATCGTGCCGACACTGGCCGGGATGCACGCACGTGGAACACCTTTTAAAGGGATATTGTATGCCGGGCTGATGCTGACACCTGAGGGACCAAAGCTGATTGAGTATAATGTAAGATTTGGCGATCCCGAATGCCAGGTGTTGATGATGCGGCTGAAATCCGACCTGCTGGAACTGATGTTGACAACGGTTGATGGTTCTTTGCTGGAGCATGAAATCGAATGGCATGATTTATCAGCGATAAGCGTGGTAATGGCGACGAAAGGCTACCCGGATAAATATGAAAATGGGTCGGCCATTCGCGGCAAGCTGAATTATGATGATGAGGCACCGGTGAAGATTTTTCACGCGGGAACGGCAAAACACAATGAAAAAATCGTCGCTGTTGGCGGGCGTGTGTTGAATGTAACTGCCACCGGTTGCAGTTTGCTTGACGCCCAACAACTTGCCTATGACGGCATCAAGGCAATCGATTGGCCCGAAGGGTTCTGGCGCAGTGACATTGGCTGGCGCGAAATTGAGCGCGAAAATGGCCGATAGGTTGAATGATGACAAGGTAATGATTGAAACGCTTGGGCGCGTGGCAATTATACTGATTAACCGGCCACACTGCCGCAATGCGGTGGATGGGGAGAGCGCCCATCTGCTGTTTGATGCGTTTAAGAAATTTGACGCTGACAATAATCTCGATATCGCCATTCTGGCAGGAGTTGGCGGCACATTTTGTGCTGGTGCTGATTTGAAAGCATTGGCTGATGGTGGCGACATCAACCCGATTATGGAAGGCGGCATTAATTCTCTGGCTCCCATGGGGCCGACGCGACTGCGTCTGGAAAAACCGGTGATTGCAGCGATTGAAGGCCATGCAGTGGCTGGCGGCATGGAACTGGCATTGTGGTGCGATATGCGGGTGATGGCTAAAAATGCGCAATTTGGAATATTCTGCCGCAGGTTTGGTGTGCCATTAATCGATATGGGAAGTATTCGCCTGCCACGCCTGATTGGCCAGTCAAGAGCCATGGACCTTTTGTTGACCGGCAGGGCTGTGGATAGCGAGGAAGCGTTTTCCATCGGGCTTGCCAACCGGGTTGTTAATCCGGGCAAAGCGCTTGAAGGGGCAATGGAACTGGCTAACGATATTATTCAGCACCCGCAAACCTGCCTGCGAAGCGACCGCCAATCGATGCTTGAACAATGGTCGCTTGGAGAAGAAGATGCCATGCGAAACGAAAACAAGCTGGGGTTGGCCACGATGCACAGCGGGGAAACCCTGAGTGGTGCTATTCGTTTCAGCGATGGCGAAGGGCGGCATGGGGATTTTAAAAACAGGGGGGAATAATGATTGAGATTTTGAAAATTATACATCTGCTGGCGCTGATGTTTGGTGCGGCGGCGAGCTTTGGCAATCTTTATATGCTGATGGCAAAAGGTCCAGCCGATCTGCCCTCGCCGGGTTTTACCGGGCAGTTGAGATTTATGTTTCGCCTGAGTGCTCTGGTGGCAATTTTGACGATATGGGCGAGCGGCGTTTTGCTGCTGTTCATCAAATACGGGTGGTGGATAAATTCGTTCTCGTTCGATGCAAAAATAGTTTTTGCCACGATAGTTCTGCTGATTGTTTTGTTTCTGAACCTGCTGGCAATGCGAACACCAAAAGGGCCTGGCGCACCGCCATCCTATGTGCCGGTGTTGCACATAATTGGTGCGGGTTCTTTGGTGCTGGCGATGGCTTTTGCGGTGGTGGCTTTTGTCTGAAATTCACCTAATAGTTTTTCAATTCTCCGCGAATGACATAGGATAGAATATCGACAATCTGCGTCGGATTTTCGGTCACTGCGAGAGCTGCTGAATCGACTTCTTTTAACGGATGCTGGTGCTCGGGGCCGTGCATGATGATGAGCGGTTTATTCAATGCAGATGCATAACCCGCATCGAAGGCGGCGTTCCATTGTTTGTATTTTTCACCAAAACGCACAACAACAATATCGGCCTCACTGATGAGGGTGCGGGTGCGAATGGCGTTCAGATTTGCGCCTTTGTTATCGTGCCAGAACTTGTTGTCCTCGGCCCCAAGAATTGCCACACCGCAATCATCACTGGCCTCGTGATTGGTAACGGGCGCGCTGAAAGAAACCGGCAGGCGTGCGCCCTTGCAACCAGTCTCGATTTCCTCGCGCCAGTTGCTATGGATTTCTCCGGAGAGATAGATGTTCCAGATTTTTTGGTTTTCACTCACGGCTATTCCTCTTTTTCTCACTCGCGGCTATTCTTCGCTGGGTGCTTTGCACCTCGCTTCAGGCCTGCGTGGGCGCTGAAGCTTCGCCTGTTGGCTCAGTTGGGGGTTAAATCAGACATGTCAGATTAGTTACACTATCCGCTGATTTTTGAAAAGTCTGCAACCTGACCGGTGACGGTTCTGATGCGGTTGAGCAGGGCCAGGCGGTTGGCGCGGATTGCCTCATCATCATCGTTCACCATGACATTATCAAAAAAATCATCAACCGGCCCACGCATCATTGCCATGGCTGTCATGGCGGCGGAATAGTCTTCTTTTTCAAATGCTTGCGCGGTTGTTGATGCAATCTGATTCAGGATATTATTTAGTTCAAGTTCTGATTCAACTTTAAGCAGGCCCGTGTCAACTTTTGTAGCGATCACAGTACCCTTTTTCTCCTCGGCAGCCAGGATATTCGCAGCGCGTTTATAGCCCGCCAACAGGTTTGCGCCTTCATTGGAACTGATGAGATTTTGCAGGGCCTGGGCGCGATTGGTGATGGCGAGCAGGTCGTCATCCTGGGGTGTGATGACTGCATCAATCAAATCGTGACGAATGTTCTTGTCCCGCAGATAGACTTTCAAACGGTCGTGAAAGAAGGAGAGAAGATCAGGGCTGGCATATTTCGACAACTCTAACTCCACCTCGTTTTCCAGCACCAGCCGAATAACTCCAAGCGCTGCACGCCGCAATGCAAAGGGGTCTTTACTGCCCGTTGGCTTTTCATCTATTGCCCAGAAGCCGACGAGTTTATCGAGTTTTTCCGCCAGCGCCACGGCGATTGAAACCGGGTCGGTTGGCACATCATCGGTGGGGCCCAGTGGCTTATAATGTTCTTCGATAGCAGCGGCGACCGAAGCGTCTTCGCTGGCTCGCAGAGCGTAGGTTTTCCCCATCAGTCCCTGCACCTCAGGGAACTCAAATACCATGGCGCAGTTTAAATCCGCCTTGCACAATTCAGCGGCACGTTTTGCTTTTTTCGGATCGGCACCAACCAGTGGCGCCAACTCTTCGGCAAGGGTCATAACACGTTTTACCAGCTCGCCCTGGGTTCCCAGTTTGGCATGGAAAGTCACCTTGTCGAGCTTCTCGATCCACGGGCCAAAACCCTCATTTTTCACCTGAGTCAAATCGCTGTCCCAGAAGAATTTTGCATCGGCCAGGCGAGCATTCACGACACGTCCGTTGCCGCGTGAAACTTGCGTTCCCCCGTCTGAAGGGATGATGTTGGAAACCAGAATAAAGCGATTTACCAGCTTGCCATCATCGCTTGATTTCAGCACAAAACATTTCTGATTTTCACGAATGGTGAGTTGAATAACTTCCGCTGGAATGTCGAGAAAATCCTTATCAAATTCACCCATTAAAACCGTTGGCCATTCGACGAGAGCGGACACTTCTTCGAGCAGGCGATTATCTTCCACCAGTTCATAACCTTGCGCAAATGCCAGATTGTTGGCATCGGTCAAAATTATTTCCTTGCGCTGTTCAGCATCAATGATGACTTTTGCTTTGTGCAGAGAGGCAACATAATCTTCGAAGCGTCGCACGGTTATTTTTGCCGGAGCCATAAAGCGATGGCCGAAAGTAATATTGGAGGATTTGATTTCATCCACTTCAAATTCGACTGTTTGCGGCTCCTCAGTCTCAGCACCAAAAGTACAAAGAACAGATTGCAGCGGGCGTACCCAGGTGAGGCTGCCGGAAGTTTTTGAAGCTTCGCCCCAGCGCATGGATTTGGGCCAGGGGAATTTGGTGATAATAGCGGGCATGACAGCCGTGATGATGTCGATGGCATCGCGACCAGGTTTGTTGATCACTGCAACGTAAAACTCACCCTTCTTGGGATCGTTTTGAATTTGCGCATCTTCAATGGATTTAAGCCCAGCACCACGCATAAAACCCTCGATGGCTTTTTGCGGTGCATCGGTGCGGGGGCCTTTTCGTTCTTCGCGAATATCGGCAGAGCGTGCAGTGAGGCCGCGCACGTCGAGCACCAGGCGGCGCGGCGTCCAATATTCTTTGGCACCTTCATAGGTGAGGCCGGCATCGACCAGCGCGTTGGTAACCAGCTTGCGCAGATTATCCGCCGCGTCGCGTTGCATGCGGGCAGGTATTTCTTCGCAAAACAGTTCCAGTAATAAATCGGGCATTGTCAGCTCCACTTGAATAGTTGGGCATAACAAGCGGCATGGAAATTGTCACTGGAAAACTGGCATTTTAGCCTAAGTGTCCAAACCTTTATGAGAGCCATCGCAAAAAGGCTCGCCATTGGTTTGTTTGCAGGCGCAAAAGTATTTTTTTCCGTCTTCTTCTGCATACCATTTTAAGGGAGTAAATTGCGTACCCTTGTGGGAACCATCACAAAACGGTTGTTTTGCAGATTTACCACATGAACACCAGTAATAGTCTTTACCCGCTTCGACTTCCACGGGGATTGGGGTAGTTTGCGCTACTTCGCCTTTAGCCATTTTGTATTCCTCCAAGAGTACAACTGAATATTATTCAGACTCTAACACGCATAGGAAGAATACAAAGTGTTATTTGTTTCGTTTTAAGCCTTCATCCAGACGAGGTAATATTTCAACAAAATTGCAAGGGCCGTGGCGATAGTCCAATTGTTGCCCGATAATTTCATCCCAGGCATCCTTGCAGGCGCCAGGCGATCCGGGCAGGCAGAATATATAAGTGGCGTTGGCGACACCGCCGGTGGCGCGGGACTGGATTGTGGAAGTGCCAATTTTGGCAAAGCTGATCTGGTGAAAAATAGTTGAAAATCCATCCATGCGTTTTTCAAACAAGGGTTCGATTGCCTCAACGCTCACATCACGCCCGGTAAATCCGGTTCCACCGGTAGTGAGAATTACATCGATTGCCGCATTGTCGATCCATTGGCCAACAATTGTTTGTATGGCGGTGACATCATCAGCCCTGATCTGGCGATCAGCCAACTTGTGCCCGGCTTTCTGCAGTCGATCAGCCAACAGGCGACCTGATTTATCATCTTCTATTGAACGTGTATCGGAAAGGGTCAGCACGGCTATATTCAACGGGATGAAAGAACGGGTTTTATCCATTGTCAGTTTTTCCTTGGGCAATTGTCATACAGGCTACTGACCACCAATCACTATGGGCTTCCTTGATTTGGGTCATGGCCTTTGTAGCGCTGAATTCACTCTCGAATATACCATAACATGTGGCACCGGAGCCTGACATGCGGGGCAGTAAACAACCTGGTTGGTTTTGGATTAGTTCCAGCACGCCGGTGATCTGCGGCACCAGTGATATGGCCGGCTTCTGAAGGTCATTTCTCATGGGTTTGAGAATTTCCGCCAGTTGGCTCACAGAATCAATATTCTTATTCTCCTCAAGAACAATGGCTGGCTGTTGTTTGTTCTCAAGGGCAGCAAATATTTTGGGTGTCGGAGTAGCGATGCCGGGATTAACCAGTAAAATCGGAACGGCACAGGTGAGATTAAATGGGGATATTTGCTCACCAATCCCCCGCGCTCTTTTGGGATTGTGATCGAGGCACATGGGCACGTCAGCACCAAGGCTTTGGGCAATGGCACTCAGATTGAGCGAATTATTCGCACCCCACAAATCTGCAAGCAACACCAGCGTTGTGGCAGCATCGCTGGAACCGCCGCCAATGCCGCTGGCCAGGGGCAGGTTTTTTTCCAGTTCTATTGTTACAGGGGGGCAGGGGAAGCCGGATTTTTCCAGTTCGATAGCCATCGCATTAGCGGCGCGCGTAATCAGGTTATTTTGCTGACCGGTCAAGCCCCGGGCAAATTGACCGGTAATTTGCAGATTGACCAAACGGCTGGCACCGGGTGCCGGGGAGATTTTTATCCGGTCTCCCGCCCGGGCAAAACACACCAGTGTATCGAGCAGGTGATAACCATCTTCTCGTTGTGCGGTAACATGCAGTGCGAGATTGATTTTGGCGCTGGCAAGTGCGCCAATAACTGTTTGTGTCATGGCGCAGGTCCGCACGGCATTTATTCAGATTTGGCCACCGGTTTTTCTCCGGCTTCTACCAGACCGTTTCTGAGTTTGTTTTTGATTTTGACAATTTCTTCTTCTTCAGGCTCAGCATCGAGCGCATGTTGCCACTGGAATTTGGCTTCCAGTTTTCTGCCGACTTTCCAATAGGCGTCACCAAGGTGATCATTTACCACCGGGTCCTGGGGCAACATTTGCACTGCTTTTTCAAGTTCAACCACGGCCTCTTCATAGCGCTTGAGCTTGTAATAAGCCCAGCCCAGACTGTCGACGATAAAACCGGCTTGCGGGCGCAACTTTACTGCCTTTTTGATCATGTCCAGACCTTCGTCCAGATTGATGCCTTTATCCACCCAGGAATAGCCCAGATAGTTGAGAACCGTGGCTCGGTTGGGGTCGAGTTGCAGTGACTTTTTGAAGTCGATTTCCGCTTTGTCCCATTCTTTCAGCCGCTCATAGGCCACCGCCCGGCGATAGAAAAAATCCCAGTGCAGGCGTTGGGGTTTTTCGATCTGGGCAATGGCTTTGTCAAAAACCAAAACTGCTTCGCGGTAACGCTCTCGCTGATTTAAGACGCGACCCAGGGTCATAATCGGGACGAGATCGGAAGGTTTTTCCTTAACCAGGTCGCGAAGTATGGCAATGGCACCTTCCACATCGTCTACCGTATTCTTGTTGATTGCGGTTTCAAGTTGCGCACGGCGTTTATAGGGTGAATCATCCGCAATCTGCTCATAATAGGAATTGGCTCTTTCGGGCTTTTCCTGCTTTTCGAATATGTTGGCAAGCGAAATGGTTATAGGTGCACTTTCGGGATAAAGGTGCTTGGCCAGTTGAAGATAAATCTGGGCAAAAGGAGTACCACCTTCGCGGCTGATGGCATTGCCAAGATTGTAGAATAATTCGGCCACCCCTTGTTGGGGGTTTGAAATCAGCAGGCTTGCCGGCTTGCCTTCATCCAGCGCCTCATTCATCGTATGAAGAGCGGGCAGGTTTGGAAATATATCCAGTCCCGCTTTAACAGCCGCGCGGGCAGCATCAAGATTACCAAGACGCTGCTGGGCGCGAACGAGGGCATCAACAGCGTTGATATAAGTCTCGGATAACAATCGGGCCGATGCGCGATTGGAGATTGCTTTTTGCAGTACCAGAACCGCTTCAGCATCGTTACCCGAAGCAGACATTATCAGGCCGCGATGCAAATCTTTGAGCACATCCATCCAGTTTGCGCCGGTAATTGTATCAATTTGCGCCAAAGCTTCTTTTGCCTCGCCATTACCAAACTTCGCCCAGGCGATGATAATTTTAGTAATCAGGTTGTCGAGATCAGAACCTTTTTCATCAGATAATTTGTTTATGGCTTTTGCCCAGGAACGCTTGCGAATCAGCTCTACACTGTTGACCATTTTGACAATATAATCGTCGGCATTTTTATCGCTTATATCTCGCGATAAAAGCACCGCATCTTCAATGCGACCGCTGGCCAGATAGGCATGAAAAAGGTTTTGTTTTACCTGGTTGTTGTGCGGGTCGAGTTTTAGTGATTTTTCCAGAAAACTAACGGCCGCCAGATCGTCATTATCGGCAGTTGCCACACGTGCAGCCAAATAACTGCCGGCAAGCCCCGTATATTCAACGACTTCATTCAATTCCTTATAGGCGCTGGCTGGCGAAGCGATTGCCAACAGCGTTGAAATCAGCAGGATCCGGGTAGTTGTCAGGGGGAATTTATTCATAAATATCTCAGTCGTTGTCTTGGAAACAAATCAGCGCTCAACCTATGGGCTAACAATGGCCTTTTTGTGCATGGGAAGCAATGGCAATGGCCGCAGTTCAATGGCCACGCTCAATACAAAAATCAATTACTTCCAGCAACGCCTGCTTATGCTGGCTGGCTGGCAGTGGGGCCAAAGCATCACGCGCAATTTTTCCATAGTGGGTGGCGCGAGAAATGGTGTCTGAAAGTGCATCGTGTTTTTTCAGCAATTCAAGCGCATGGCGAAGCGTCTTATCGTCGGTTTCACCCTGCTCGATTGCCTGTTTCCAAAACTCGCGTTCATTTTCAGTTCCACGGCGATAGGCCAGTAATATCGGCAATGTAACCTTGCCCTCGCGCAGATCATCGCCAACGTTTTTGCCGAGCTGGGCGGCGGTGCCGCCAAAATCAAGGGCATCATCCACCAGCTGGAAGGCAACTCCCAGATTTGCACCATAAGAACGAAATGCGCTGATTATTGATTTATCACGATCAGCAATAATCGGCCCGACTTCGCAGGCAGCACCGAACAAAGCAGCGGTTTTTGAACGGATTACCGTTAAATACTCGTCTTCGGTGGTTTCAAGGTTTTTGGCCGTGGATAATTGCAACACTTCACCTTCAGCGATTACAGTGGCAGCATTGGACAAAACATCAAGCGCACCCAGTGATCCCACTTCCACCATCATGCGAAAGGCCTGGCCCAGCAGAAAATCGCCAACAAGCACGCTGGCCTCATTTCCCCAAAGCATGCGGGCGGAAAGTTTCCCACGGCGCAAATCGCTTTCATCAACCACATCATCGTGCAGCAAGGTGGCGGTGTGCATAAATTCAACGCTGGCTGCAAGCGTAACATGGTGTGCGCCCTGATAGCCAGACATCTGGGCAGCTGCAATCGTCAACATGGGGCGGAGGCGCTTGCCACCTGAATCGATCAGATGTTTTGCCACCTGAGGAATCATTTCCACATCTGATCCGGTCTTAGACAGGATCAGTTGATTGACCCTTTCCATATCCTCACCAACCAGATCGATGAGTGATTGAATTCCGATTTCCCGACTTGGCAACGGCTGTTGTTTTAATTTGTGAGGCTTGCCGTTGTTGATGGCGACGACGACTCCAGACATTCATTTTTCCCCGGATTGGATAATAATTTGTGCTATCACCTGTCAACATAGTCGTGCCTTGCGCGCGATACAAGTGACAGATTGGCCCATATGATTGTACTGCCGCAAGGCTTTGTCAAATTTGATAAATCACATCAAGTTTATTGGGTACTGGCGATAAACTTGAAAAAATTGATATAGTAGCAAGTGTTCAACAGGTGTAGATTTTTCTCATATTCTTGATGTTGTAACGCTGTTGAATTGTTTACTGGAGGCATAAATTGAAAGAACTGGTTCGGACAAATGATATTGTGATGATTTCATTGATCGAGGTGTTGTTGAAAGAACAGCATATTGAATATATTATTCTTGATCAGAACATGAGCATTCTGGAAGGTTCAGTGGGTGCTATTCCGCGCAGAATTATGACGCTCAATGACGATAATGAGCGCGCAAGGCGCATATTGACAGATGCTGAAATAGGCATCGAACTGGTGCAATTAAAAAGCTAACTCCAATTTAAACTCAAAACTGCTTTTTGGGTGATACAGGCATGAAACAGCAATGAATAAACTGGTAAATGTTGAAACCAATTCGCCCACTACCAGGGATGCGTTTCTAGGCGGAAAATTTGAAGTTTTGCAACCTTCACAACAAGGGCACAGGTCGGGGCTGGATGCGATATTGCTCGCTGCCGCGCTGCCAGGGGACGCTCGCGGCCTGGTGGCTGATCTGGGAGCGGGGGCCGGCGTTGCCGGGCTGGCCGCAATTGCGCTTCGCCGCGATTTGCAGGTGTTGTTAGTGGAGAACAATCACCAGATGGCCAACCTTGCGTTTCAATCTTCCAAACTTTCCAGTAACAGCGCTTTTGCTCATCGCATCGAGGTACTTGAAGCCGATGTTACACTATCAGGAAAGGCGCGGGAAAAGGCGGGATTGAAATCTGATAAATTCGACTTTGTAATTATGAACCCACCTTATAATGATGATCTGTCAAATAGAACCAGCGACGATCACCTGCGCGCGCAGGCTCATATGATGGGTGAAGGCGGTTTGGATGCATGGATGCGCACTGCTACAACTATTATACAACCGCGCGGAATGCTGGCGATGATTTACCGCTCCCATGCTATCGGCCAGATTATTGCCGCTGCCCAGGGCCGGTTTGGTGATTTATCCATCATGCCGATATATTCACACAAAGATGAACCCGCTAAACTTTTGTTGGTACGGGCTATTAAAGGTTCAAAAGCGCCGGTTACATTTTCCCCTCCCCTGGTGGTTCATAATGGCAATGGCAGTTTTACTGCAAGGGCCAGTGCCATTTTGGCGGGGGAAGCAGTTTTGTATTAAATACAAGCGTGTAGTTTTTTCGGGAATAATATTTACTGTCCCGATTCAATAATCCCGCTCCCCCTTCGTCCTCGCCTTCACCCTTCGTCATCCTCTGGCCCACCCCTTCGTCATGCTCGGGCTTGACCCGACGATAAAGAAGTAGAGAGCGCAAGGATGATGAGAAAGAGCTACACCCGCCGTCACCCCTGTGCTTGTCACAGGGGTCCATCCCTGAGAATTATCGTGTGGATGGGGGAACGGCATGGATTCCTGTGACAAGCACAGGAATGACGGTGAGGTTGAATTTGTTGTTTAACCTG
>JAKISV010000206.1 GCA_021648425.1 Rhizobiaceae bacterium | reverse complement strand
AGCCATAGTGCAGCAATACTGCGATAGGTTTTTGTTTGAAGCCCCGCTAGTTTGCACTTTATAGGTATGACGCTGGTGCTGGGATGCATCGAGTGAACGACCAGGCGTGCTTAACAGGGGACTAAACCCAAGAAACTCCAGGATGGCTGAATAGAAGGACCAGAATGGGGATTGCAATTAACGCTTTCAGATTGGATAAACAAGAAAAACAAATGTATGAGTGAATTATGTCGCAAACTGCCCGAAAAATTGTTGGTGCTTTTTCAATTTTGATTTTGATGGCAGTTTATGCCCTGCTGGCAACAACGTTTGCCGCAGCAAATCTGGGGCAGTCAAGTTGGGTTGTTCATCTGGCATATTTTTTCTTTACTGGTATTTTGTGGATTGTACCGGCAATGTTTATCATCAAATGGATGCTGAAATTGCCACCACAATAGGTGCAATAGACATTTATACATACGGGTTTGGTGAAAACCTGATATAAATTATTCAGGAGGATGGTTATGGAAAATCTGCGAAACCTGGTTGCCGCGTTTGTTGGCACCGCTTTAATGATGTTCACCCAGGCGGGCCATGCGCAAGACGTAGTCTTTCCACCGGACAATCAATCCCTTGAAGAAATCCGCCAGTCTATTCCCAATGTTTCCACGCAGGAATTACAAGACATTCTGAAAGCCGACCCCAACACGGTGCTGATTGATGTGCGAACGGTGCGCGAAGCCAATCTGATGGGTGGCATTATTCGTGCAAAACGCTCAATGACCATTCCGCGCGGCTGGCTTGAATTTCGCATTGGTGATGCGGTGGCAGATAAAGATGCACCAATTGTTATTTATTGCGGCACCAACCGGCGCAGCCCGGCGGCATTCATGACGTTGAAGCGGCTTGGTTATACTAATGTACGCAATTATGAGGATGGTTTTATTAAATGGCGTGAGGCCGGATTGCCCGTTGAATCACCTGATGAAGCGCCAAACAATTTTCTTTATTCCATGCCGCAAAAGGTAGCCGACGGTGTATGGTCTGCTATTGGCCAGACATCACCTTCGACTTATGAAAATACCGGCCATAACAACAATCTGTCCTTTGTTATTACCGATGAGGGAGTGCTGGTTTTTAATGGCGGGGGGTCGTGGCTGCTGGCGCGCGCGCTGCATGATGAAATCAAGAAAATCACTGACCAGCCGGTTAAATATGTGGTGCTGGAAAACGGCCAGGGCCACGCGGCGCTGGGCGCTTCATACTGGCGCGAACAGGGCGTCACCATCATTGCCCAGGAAGATGGGGCTGCAGAATTCAAAGAGCGTGGCGAGCAGATATTTGAAAGCGCGCAAAACCGGCTGAAAGATAAATTTTACGGAACATTTCTGGTAGAGCCAGACGAGGTGTTCAGCGACAAAAAAATCATTGAAATGGGCGGGGTACGTATGGAACTGATCAATCCGGGGCCAGCCCACTCGCCGGGTGATATCATGTTGTGGATGCCGGACAAAAAACTGGTGATCTCCGGTGATATGGCATTTCATCAGCGGCTACTGCCGGTTTTTGATAATACAGATACAGCGGGATGGATTGAGTCGTGGAAAACGTTTGCAGCGCTTGAGGCCGAAATAGTAATTCCGGGCCATGGCACACCCACCACAATGGAAGTAGTAACCAAATATACCCTGGATTATCTGGTATTTCTGCGCGGCGAAGTGGCGAAAATATTAGACGATGGCGGCGATCTTGGAGATACTTATAACATTGATCAATCCGCTTATGAGCATCTTGATACTTTCGAATTTTTGGCGCGGCGTAACGCTGCGCGGATATATCAGGAAATGGAATTTGAATAGGGTGCGCGCCGGGCAAAGGCCAGTTTAACTGACATTGAGCTTTTTACCGCGATTTTGGATTAGCGTCGGCAATCCGCTCAACAGCGTGTCCACATATCTTACTGATTGAAAATTTCCGTTCAGAGAAATGCGTGGCAGGGCGTGGATATTGTCATGGTGCTCTTGGTGCAACACACCGTGGCGGGTTGTGACTGCCGTTTTAAAACCCAGTTTTCGAGCAATTTCAAAATCCCTTGGGCCGGCAGCCGCGCGGTAGCCATAGGGATAGGCAAAATGGGTCGGGCTTTCACCCAATTCCATCTTCAGAATATTAGCGCTGTCGCGAATTTCGCGTTCAGCATCTTCATCACTCAACCTGGCCAACGCATAATGATGAATAGTATGGGCACCAATAGTGCAAAGGGGGTCTTTGGAAAGTTCATTGATTTCACGCCAGTTCATAATCTGTTGTTTGGCGTGGGCCCTTGTGTCGATTTTCGCTCCCCAGGCCAGTTCACGAACGATTTTCCTTTGTTCGGTTTCACTAACTTTTGTAGTCAGCCATTGGAGCAGTTCTTTGTAGGTTGCGTTTTTGAGAGCAGGTGTGGAAACATCAAACTCTTTGTGTCCTCTTGGCATCGCAATTCGAATTTGATCACGCTGGGCTATGATAGTTGCCAGGTCCTCCCACCACAAATCAGCGCGCCCATCAACCAGACCCGGCGCAATATAAATTGTGTAAGGTGCATTAAATTTGCGAAATATCGGCACAGCATTTTGCAGATTGTCGCGATAGCCGTCATCCAGGGTTATGGCAATCATCTTGCTAAACTGATCAAGTTTCTTTTCAACAAACCGAGTATGCAACTGATCGAGCGAAACGAATTCATACCCAGATTGTTGTGCAGAATTGAGTACCTTTTCAAGAAATTTGGGGTCGATTTGCAGATGGTGATTTGGTGCGAAGCGGGATTTGGATTGGTCGCGAACATGATGCAACATCAAAATGGCACCGACACCACCGGCCCAGAATGCGGACATTGCCTGCAGCCCGGAAAAATACAGACCATTCAGGGTGGTTTTCAGGAATATATCGCGCATCAGGTAGTTCCAACAATCGGCAGCGCGGTTTCGCGTTCTGCATTACTTAACCATACCCGATGGGGGCTTTCTTTAGAAATTATTGCTAAATTTTCTCTAACCATGGTTCTTCAAAAAGTAATTGATGATGAGAGAAACATCGACCATCAAAAAACAACCTATATTTCGCCGACTGCGAAATTCCAAGCCGGTTGGCAAAGTCCAGCCGGGCGAGAAGAACCGTGTGTCGCAGGCAAAGTTCATCGGCGAACTGGAAATTTCCATTCACAACAATCTGGTTGGGCTGGAGGCTGATTGGCGAGAGTTGGAAAAAAATGCCAATATTTCCATCTACCAGCGCTTTGACTGGATAAATACCTGTATCAACACTTATGAACATGAGTTGAAATCGCGTGTACTAATTGTCACTGCGAAAAAAAATGGGAAGCTGGTGTTTATTCTCCCAATGGCAGTTCAAAATGGCCTGGTTCGAAAATTGCGCTGGGTGGGCGGTGGACACTCGAATTTTAATTTACCGCTCATTGACAGGGAATTCGCGAAATCTCTTAGTGATGATAATATGCGGGAAATATTTAGCCAGTTTTCCAGAATGCTACCGGGAATTGGTTATTTGCGGCTTTGCTGCCAACCGATAATATGGCAGGAAAGCAAGAACCCGTTGCAGGCAATTACCCACCAACCTTCAACAAATAATGCATTCAGCCTCGACGTTTCTCAAGGTTTTACCCATTTGTTGAATGGCAGGAGAGGCAAAATGTTCTATGTATTTATCTATGTTATCTAACCAGTACAATACGTTTGGTTTTGTTGTTTTTGTCGTAAATGGCAAATATGAGGAGATAAAAACTAAAACGGTAATATTTTGGAAAGATGTTTAAACAATTTTCTTTTTTTAGTCGCAAAAAATCATTTTGAAACGAAAAAATGGATTATAAAAATGATTCATAAAGAAATTCCTTTTAGGAAAAAACCAAAAAAATATTTATTTCATTCCGTCCAAGAATCATCCCCTATTTTAGTTTTTAAATCACTTCTCTATATAGCCATAATCTATATCCTATTTCTAGGACATAGAAATCGAGTTTTATAGTACGTAAATTGTACCCGTGATTAAATTTTACTCAAAATTGGTGGTTATGTTTTTGAATTTTACATTGTCATTCTGAGCGTAGTCGAAGAACGATAATGCTTTTGCGTTCCTAATTTCGACCGTAGTGGAGAAATCTAGCATATTACTAGTCTCTGAACTGCTGTAGATTTCTCCACGATGGTCGAAATAAAATAATTTTA
>JAKISV010000205.1 GCA_021648425.1 Rhizobiaceae bacterium | reverse complement strand
GGAATTTGAAAAGGTCATTCACGCAATCGAAAATTCAGCCAGGACAGGTAAACGGGTTACCATATAATGCTAATATTATTGTTTTCATCAACACCCGCTCTGAATAACTGGTCGCATTCAATTATGAAGCAGATGTGGAATTGTGTCATCACCGGACTTGAACATCCCAAAACCAAAAATTGCAGCAAGCGCTATTTGATCAGTTTTGATCATATTTTTGATTTAGGCATCCCCGCCGTTGAACTAGCTTGCACGGCAGAAGCTGGACAAACTTGCATGACAAAATAGGAGCTGCGAACCATGGATGAATCTAAATTTGGAGCTCGTGACCATAGAGGATACTGGGTTCCATCAAAAACAATAAAATACCCGCCTGTATTTGTTATCCCATTCAAAATTGTAAAATTCTTGAAGTGGTTTTTTGGATATCCCGGATATTTATTTCCATGGAACGCCATCTATCTGGCAGTGGCAGCTATTGTCTGGTTTTGGCTAACGCCGGCTATGGAAGATATGCAGAATTTTGCCCTCTCATGGATTGGTCTGATTTTTCTGCGCAACGCCGCACTGGCCTTTGCATTCTACGGCGCTTTCCATCTGCTGCTTTATATTCAGAGACGGCAGGGCACCAGTTTTAAATACAACCCTAACTGGCCCTCGAACAAAATTTCTTCGTTTTTATTCAAAAGCCAGAACGTTGATAATCTGATATGGGCATTTGCTTCGGGTATACCAATCTGGACCGCATTCGAAGTGGTCACCTTGTGGCTTTATGCCAATGGCTACGTCCCCTGGGCGAACTATTTAGACAATCCGGTATATTTCGTTATCGTGATGTTGTTGGTTCCGATATGGCGGGATGTTCATTTCTATGTTGTACACCGAATACTGCACTGGCCACCACTCTATAAAACTGTTCACAAACTGCACCACAAAAATATAAATCCCGGGCCGTGGTCGGGCCTGGCGATGCATCCGGTCGAACACTTTTTGTACTTCACAACAGTCGCAATTCATTGGATTATTCCCTCCCATCCAATCCATGCAATTTTCAACCTGATGCATGCTGCGTTGTCACCTGCCCCCGGACATACCGGTTTTGACAAGGTCGTTCTTGGTGATGAAACTGCTGTCGATACACATTGTTATGCCCATTACCTGCACCATAGGTATTTCGAATGCAATTATGCAGATGGTGTTATACCTCTCGATAAATGGTTTGGTACATTTCACGATGGTTCGGAAGATGCCCTGCAAAAAATGCGGCAGCGACTGGCAGATCGACCAGCGGGAAAAATGTGAGAAACCTGGAACTCTGAAAATAATCTGAAAGAAAAATGCCGATGGAAAAGATATCAACCGTATACGAGTTGAAAAAGCAGAAAGGTAAAAGAACACTTATTCAACTTCATGTGGACAATGTTGCTGAGGCCGCTGCTGCGGCGGATGTTGGCATTGATATCCTCAGTTGTGAAGCTGGTCGCACTCTGGAAGGCATCCGAAATGCGGCGCCATACGCATTTGTTTCAGCCGGGTTGCCAAACTACACAATTGCCCGGTCTTACGATGGAATTCGGTTAGGATTTAAAGCCCTGAAGGCCGGAGCCAGCGCAGTATATTGCAGCTCTGGCCCCCGCATCATTGAAGCCATGGCAAAAGAGGGCATTCCTGTAATTGGCCATGTTGGCCTGGTTCCCAATCATGCAACATGGACTAAATTCCGCGCTGTTGGCAAAACCGGTAAAGAGGCCCATGTTGTTTACAAGAACCTCAAAACACTGGAATCTGCAGGAGCCTGTGCCGTTGAAATTGAAGTTGTACCTGTCCAGTTGGCGGAGTATCTGACCCAAAATACACATATGATTACCATGGGGATGGGGGCTGGATCCGGGTGTGATACTCAATACCTGTTTAGCTCAGATGTGCTTGGAACCCATAATGGTCACTATCCCCGTCACGCAAAGAAATATGCAGACCTGCTAAAACTCGAGGAAGAAATGCAGGCGGCGAGAATTCAGGCCTTTTCCCTCTACGCCAAGGAAGTAGCCACCAGCGCTTTTCCTGAACCCGAACATGAAATTCAGATGACCGATGATGAATACCAAAAGTTTATGGATTTGGCAGACAAGGCATGAACTTGGTGAGTTCTATCCAATTCTCAACTATCGTTCGACACGGAGCGTAGAAAGTGTTCGCTGTGCCTGATGACGGAGACAGGAACTTTCGACCCGTGGCTATGATGGTTGGGTTGAGGATGGACAGAAACCACATTTTGCACCTCAACTCGACACCCTATTGCATGCACGTGGATACATATCTGCCGAATTTGATTTATGACTATCCAGAAGCCTGGAATACAATATTTGGAGAAAAACATGACAAAACTTGCAATTCTTGGTGCTGGTCGCATGGCAAAGGTTCACGCCACAGCCATATCAACCGCTGGCATTAAAGTAGCCACCATATTCGATATTCACAAGCCCGCAGCTGAAGCATTGGCCGGTAAATTGCAGGCAGATGTTGCAACTTCCGCACACGATGCCGTTTCCCGCAGTGATGTGGATGCGGTTTTAGTGGTTACTTCAAATAATACCCATTTTGAAAATATCATGCTTGCGGTCAAAGCCGGTAAATCGGTCATGTGTGAAAAACCACTGGCATCCACATTAAAGGAATCAATAGCCTGCGTGGATGCTCTTGGCGGCGCGGCTGAAAATGTATTCCTCGCCTTCAACCGTCGCTATGATGCAAACCACATGGCACTGAAATCGTCCATTGACGCCGGTGATATCGGCAAGGCAGAACAGATCACTATCACCAGTCGCGACCCCTCTCCTCCACCTTATGATTATATCAAAACATCTGGCGGCCTGTTTCGCGATATGATGATCCATGACTTTGATATGGCACGGTGGCTGCTTGGAGAAGACTTTGTAAGATTGAATGCCGTCGGCGCCTCACTTGTGGATCCAAAAATTGGCGAATTGGGTGACATTGATACAGCGATGGTGACAATGGAGACCGCTTCCGGTAAGCAGGTCGTGATCCTGAATTCCAGGCGTGCTTCCTATGGATACGACCAACGCATCGAAGTGTTCGGTTCAACGGGCATGGCCATTTCAGATAACCCCCGCAAAACAAGCCTGCTGCGCTACTCGGCAGATATGTCTGGCAACAGGGATATTTTGTACGACTTTTTTCTGGACCGGTATGCACAGAGTTTTCAAAACGAGCTGCTGGCATTTCTTGAACATGTAAACAACGGTTCCCCGATGCCGGTCAATACACTGGACGGCCTTAAGGCCGCCTGTCTGGCGGAAGCCGCTGAAACTTCCCTGTTCGAAAAACGGCCGGTCAACCTGGATGATAATGGAATGCCATTATAATCCCTGAAAAAAGTAGCCAACATTATAATTGCCGAAAGGGGCTGTTCGACCCAATTTAGCGATACAGCCCACTCAATGATGCTTTCAAGCTTCAATCTCGCCCAACTTAACATGTCATCTGACAAGAACGAAATAACTATCGCCTTCCAATAATCAATGTATCAATATTCTTGCTTGTGAATAAGTATGCAAAATTGACCCACCTGTTTTGTTAACATCCGCGTATTTAAGCGCGGGGAATGATCAGGTGATATTAATGGAAAGTGCAGCCAATATCCGTCGTCTGGTTTTGCGAGATGTCACTCTATCCGGTCAGTCAGTCGAAGCACGGGCTTATCCCGCAATACGATCAGAAAATATCTGAATGACGCATCACCGCCGAGCTATCATCGCAGTGGACCACCTGTGTTGCACAAGCTTGCCGGTTTTGAAGATCGTCTGAGGGCGCTTTACAAACAAGATTTGAGCCTGCCACGTCGGGAGCGCCGCACTGCGGTGAAGCTTTATGAGCAGTTGGTTGAGGAAGGGTATATAGGTTTATATTCTCCAGTCTGCCGGCTTATCAAGGCATTGAAAGCTGATGGGGCACAGCAGCAGGCCTTTATTCCTTTGCACTTCAAAGCCGGTGATGCGCTGCAGTTTGACTGGAGCGAAGAGCACGTTGTTCTGGGTGGCGTGGAGCACAAGATCAAGGTTGCGCACTTCCGTTTGTGCCATTCTCGAAAGCCTTTTGTGGCAGCTTATCCGGGCGAGGCCCAGGAGATGGTGCTGGATGCCTTTGTGCGGGCATTGGCGTTTTATGACGGGGTGCCGCGTCGGGTAATTATCGATAATCCCAAAACAATGGTGACCTATGTGTCGCGTTCAAAAGACAGGGTATTCCATCCGCGCTTTTTGGCATTGATGAACCACTACGTCATGGAACCGATTGCGGCTTGGGTTTTAAGGTTATGTGGAAAA
>JAKISV010000204.1 GCA_021648425.1 Rhizobiaceae bacterium | reverse complement strand
CATTTCAACCAACATATAGCCCTGGTAACCGGCACCGGCCTTGCTCACCTTCTTGATGATATCCAGGTGGAAACACGTATTGAATATAGTGAAATCACCGGCTTTCCCGTTTCAACCGCCCCCTCTCATAAGGGGGAACTGGTATTCGGAACCATCGCCGGTAAACCTGTAATCGCCCAAAACGGCCGTTTTCACCTTTATGAAGGCTGGAACAGCGATGATATTGTGCTGCCGGTATATGTTCTGGCCGCCCTGGGGGTGAAAAATTATGTTGTCACCAATGCAGCGGGAGCCCTGAACGAAAATTATCAGGTTGCCGACATTATGCTCATCAAAGACCACCTGAATTTCATGGGCTGCCACCCCCTTGCCGGTATCAATGATGAAACACTGGGGCCACGTTTTCCCGATATGTCGAGGGCCTATCACCCCACATTGCTTAAAGCGGCCCGGACCAGCGCTGAAAAACTCGGCCTGCCCCTTCGCCACGGCATTTATACCGCCGTCCACGGCCCGCAATTTGAAACCAGCGCCGAGCGGCGTTTTCTCATTTCAGCCGGTGGCGATGCCGTTGGCATGTCGAGCGTACCCGAAGTTATCGCCGCCAATCACGCCGGCATGAAGGTGCTTGGTTTTTCTGCAATAACCAACAAGGCCACCGGCGATGAAAATCAACAACCCGACACCTTGGAAGAGGTGCTGGAAAATGCCGACAAAGCCGCAACCAATATTCGTGCAATCATACTGGAGATGATTAAAAATGGCAGTTTTGAGCAGAGTCCATCATGAATGACCCGCACAAAGCACTCACAGGACAAACCGCACTGATAACCGGAGCAAGCGGTGGAATAGGAGCTGCAATAGCTCTTGAATTAGCATCCAACGGCGCAGATATTGCACTACACTATTTCAACAACAAACCAACAGAACTTATTGATTCAATTAAGAAACAAGGCGTTGAGCACCATTCATTCCAGGCAGATTTCTCAAATCAGAAATTCACAACAAAGCTGCTTGATAATATCGGGGACAAAGTGCCCTCGCCCGGAATTCTCATCAACTGCGCCGCCAGCCAGGCGGTTGGAAATATGAAAAACATAACTGACGCGCAATTCAGCGAAATGATCAACACTAACCTCAATGCGGTCTTTGCCCTTTCGCGGGAATTCGCCCGGCGCTTAAGCCCGCAGGCGGCACGCACGGCCTCAATCGTCAATATTTCTTCAATTGAAGCCACCCGCCCGGCCCCCGGCCACGGCCACTACGCCACCTCAAAAGCGGCCCTGGAAATGCTGACCAAATCCATGGCACTGGAATTTGGCGCATCGGGTCTGCGGGTGAATGCCCTTGCTCCGGGGTTAATCGAACGCAAAACCATTAAATCGGACTGGCCCGAAGGCGTCGAGCGCTGGCAAAACACCTGCCCGCTGGGGCGCATGGGAAAACCTGAAGATGTGGCCCAGGCAGTTTCGTTTCTGGTATCGCAAAAAGCCAGCTTTATCACTGGAAGGGTACTAACCATAGATGGCGGCATGAGCACCACGGCTGGCTGGTAGTCTCAATAAGACCAGCGCCCCTCACCCAGCATCGAAATGGCATCAACAAAGCGCGTAAAACTGCCCTTTGCCCTTTCAACACTGTGCCTCGCCCTGAGATATCCATGCACCAGCCCGGTTTCATTAAACCAGACCGCCCGCCCGCCTGCTTGCAAAATTCGATCACGATATTCACGCCCGTCATCTGATAAAAGATCGCACTGGGCTGATATAATCACACTTGGCGGCAATTGGCTGAAATCCCTGTCCACCAGCGGCGCATAACTTGGATCAGAAGAAAAATCTGAACCACCGCTGCGAATTCCCGTGTAAAAACTCATATCCTTAATATTCAGCAAAGGCGCATCACCATGCTCCACATAAGAACCCTTCGACATATCGCCACCCAGACTGGGATAAATCAATACCTGCCCCACTGGCTTTCGTTTGGCCCCGCGTGTCTGGTGACAAACAGCCGCCGCCAGCGTCGCCCCGGCACTGTCGCCTGCCATGACGATCGGTAAATCGTTTTGTTCAGCCGTATATTCAAAACCGGCAAGCATATCATCAAAAGCCGCCGGGTGGGCATGTTCGGGTGACAGACGATAATCTATGGAAAAGACGTTAAAACCCGTGGCTGCACATATCTCGGCACAAATATCATCATGACTGTCCAGCCCGCCAACAACAAATCCACCACCATGGCCGTAAACCACGCAAGCCCTGGCTTTAACAATTTCACTTGAATATAAACGGCAGGCAACCTTGCCATGCGCAACGTTGATAGTCTGATCAGATGAAACCACCTCTTGCGGATAACCGTTAAAAAATTCACGGCACATCGCATTATAAATTTCGCGGTTTTTTTCAATTGGCATTGCCGCCACATCGGGTGGATACCAGGTGTTTGTATGTTCAATAAATGCCCAGGTTTCCTCATCAATCAACGCATTATATTTTTCTGGATAATCAACACGATTATTATTCATATCGTCTCAACCACCCAGTCCGGCACAATGGCACTGCGCTTGATATAGCTATCTACATCAAGCCCCTTGAACATGCCGTGGCCGGAAACCAGAACACTCTTCCAGCCATGGGCCGCCGCACCCAAAATATCTGTATGCAACGTATCACCCACCATGCAGATACGATCAGGCAAAACCGTTCCACCCAGCCTTTCCTCTACAATATCAAATACCGAAGGAAACGGCTTGCCGTGAAACTGAACCTCGGCCTGATATTTTTCAATCAGCCGATGGCCAATATAGCCAGGCTCCAGTCCAAAATGATCTTCACGCGGTGAAACAATATCCGGGTTGGCAACAATCACCGGCCGTGGATTATTCTCGTAGGATTGCTCAAGCATTTTTTGACGCCCGATAGTCCAGTCCCGCATTGATAGCAGCAGGAACCCCGTTACCCTGTCATAGTCAGATCTGTCATCGTTGAGTTTGAGTGTTGGCTGGGCAATTTCATCGCTGCAATAATCAGCCTTTGCCACTGCTCCCCACAATATTTCATTGCCAAACTCTGCCACAATACGCTCGGCCGCCACGCGGCTGGCTACAATTTCAGCAGCAGTGAAGTCAAATCCCAATCCGTTGAATTTTGCTATATTCGCCGCCGCATTATAACTGGCACCATTGGTTAGCACAAATACCTGCTTACCAAGCGCCCGAAGTTCAGCCACGCATTCGCTGGCCGTAGCAATCGGCGTATGGCCGACATTCAACACCCCGTAGGCATCAAACACGAACACATCAAACTGCGCGGCAATCGCCACCAGACCATTTGCAGATTGATGCTCATTCGCAAACCGCGCCACAGGAAGGCGCGCACGAACATGTTCGTAATGTTGAAACGCCTGCTCTGCGCTTAGTCGCGGATAGTGTTCCTCAAAACACTTAGATAATCGCACCGCGAACCTTTGCCGATACCCATTCTGAAAAGATAACCGTCACCAGTATCACCAGAAGAATCATCGACACCTGCGTCCAGGCAAGAGTATTGATCGAGCCACTCAACTGCAGGCCGATACCACCAGCACCCACAAGGCCCAGAATAGTTGAACCACGCACGTTGATATCCCAGCGAAACACGCCCACACCGACAAATGTCGGCAATACCTGAGGCACAATGCCATAAATTATCTGCTGAAACCGGCTGGCTCCCGTCGCCTCAATCGCTTCCACCTGCGTCGGATTGATTTCTTCAATCGCCTCATAAAGCAATTTGGAAAACCCGCCGATTGAACGCAGACCAATAGCGATGGTGCCGGCAAGAACGCCAGGCCCGAGAATAAACACCAGTATCAACGCCCAGATCAGTGAGTTTACCGAACGAGACGTCACCGTAATCAGCAAGGCAAATGCCCGCACCAGTGGATGCGGCGTTGTATTTCGCGCCGCCAAAAATGCCACAGGTATAGCAATAAACATCGCAATCAAAGTGCCAAGCGTCGCCATGTTAAGTGTTTCCCACACCGGTATCCATAAAACATCCATATAGCTCCAGTTCGGCGGCATCATGCGTGAAACAATGTCACCACCTTCTTTGGGAGCGCTTCTTACAAAATCCCAGTTGGTTTTGTCAGAAATCAATTTCCAGGCAAAACCGGCGATCGATAATCCGACCATCCAGAAGAAAAACCGGGTAAATGTTTCTTTACTTGTACGGCGCTTCCAAAGCGGACCGTCGCTTGTTTCAATCAGCGGCATTATTGCACCCACTTTCTTAAGTAACCTGAGGCGTATTCAAGCACCATAACAATGGCGACAATCATGATTAAACTGGCAGCAGTAGTATCAAACTCATAACGCCTGAACGATGTA
>JAKISV010000203.1 GCA_021648425.1 Rhizobiaceae bacterium | reverse complement strand
CCAGGTGCTGGATTTTTCCTGTGGTGCTGCATCGATTGCTACCGTTTTAACGTTTTATTACAATGATATAACCTCCGAAGGAGAGGTGTTATCGATATTGGAAGGCTTGCCTGGCCTTGTTGACTGGAAACAGAAAGTTGCCGACGGGTTTTCATTTTCTGACCTGATATATGCATCCGACAAACTTGGATATGCGGCGCAGGGTGCCGAACTTCCCCTTGAGGAACTCTTTAATGTTGAAGGCCCGGTGATCGTGCATTTTGACAAGAAAACATTCCAGCATTTTGTGGTGCTGAGACGTATTACCAAAGATGCTGCCTATGTGTCGGACCCGATTGTGGGGGACAAAATTCTGACTTATGATCAGTTCGCCAGTTATTACACCGGCAAGGCCCTGGCAATCTGGAAGCCTGGTGTCGATCTGCCCAGAAATAGTCGTCTTCAAGCGGTAAAAGACGGGTTGTCAGTATCCGATGTTGTTGGAGCAAGTCGCTTTCAATATTCACCTCAGGTTTACCCGATATTCTGATAACCGCCCTATGAAGGGCATTTTTTGAATTTGGATAAAGGAATATTTTCAATGAAAACAATGTTGCTAATAATTACTGCGATAGCCCTTGTGCTACCGGTAAACAGTGCCATTGCCAGTGAGTGTGTAAAATATGGGAAACCGTCATATTCTGCCAATCGTACCGTAAAAATCGGTCCGAAGGTAATCAGAAGCAAGGTATTTGTGAGCGGTAATAAATTGCGCGAGGAAATTAAACGCGGTAATGGCACTGAAGTGCGAATTATAACCGGCAGCAGCATGATCTTGTTTGATCCTGTAGGTAAAACGGGCGTTAAATTCAAATCACGAAAACCTCCCAAAAGACCTGGAGAACTGCGTTTGGCAGAAAAGAAAATTGGCAAAAACATTGAAATTTCCTATCTGTTCAAAGCAAAAAACGGCGATTGGGTGCCCGATGTGCGTACATTGTGCACTTCATCCGGAATTCCGCTGAAGCGCCAGTTTGTTGTGGTTATTGGTAAAAAAGTCATTCGCGCAACCATGAGCCAATCCAATATACGTCCCGGCGCGCAATCCGCTTCGCTGTTTAAAGCGCCTTCAGATGTAAAATTGACTTCCAGATAGTCACTACGGGTATCACCAGATTGATTAGCGCAGTAAAACAACTTCACACGGATCGCCGATATTTGCTGCGGGTGCGCTAACGGGGCGAATAAGCAGGCAATCTGCCCTTGTCAGGTTTGCCAGCATGGAAGAATCCTGACTGTCAAACGGTGTGGCCACCATGGAACCTTCATCGTCCAGTTCGAGGCTGGCGCGCATATATTCCTGGCGCTCGTCATTTGCTTTAAGTTTTTTGCCTAAAATTGCCGCTCTAGGTTGCAGTGTTGCCGGTGGTAATCCTGAGAGCTGGCCAATCAGCGGGCGCACAAAAACCTGGGCTGCAATGATTGATGAAACCGGATTTCCCGCCAGTCCCAACAGACGTATGGTTCTATCGCCTACGCTTTTTTTTGCAAACAGGAATGGTTTTCCCGGGCGCATGGCTATTTTCTTGAACTCGAATTTGAACCCTATCTTTTGCATGGCCGGCAATACCAAATCATGATCCCCAACGGATGCGCCACCCATTGTAACAATCAGGTCTGCGCCGCGATCAATTGCTCTTGCAGTGAGATCGATGAGGCTATCAATCGTGTCCTCGGCAATTCCCATATCAATTGCATCGGCACCCGATTGCTCGGCTATTGCGGCCAAAGCAAAGCTGTTGGATGCAATAATCTGTCCGGGTTTCAGTTTTTCACCAGGCAGCACAAGCTCATCACCTGTGGCGATTATAGCAACCAGGGGTTTTTTCCACACGGAAATATTGCGATGATTCATCGATGCAGCCAGGCCAATTGATTGCGGATCAAGGAGGCGGTTTTTCCTCAACAGGGTATCGCCCTGGCTGAAATCGAGACCGGCTTTGCGTATAAATTTACCAGCCGGGGTATGTTTTAGTATTTGCACCTGATTGGCACTGGCCTTTGTATGTTCCTGAATAATAATGGTATCAATTCCGTCGGGAACCTGAGCACCGGTAAATATCCGCACGGCCTCGTTTTTGCCAATCTGACCGGTAAATGGACGGCCTGCAGCAGATTGGCCAGCGACATTCAGTGTTGCCGGCAGGTTCTCAATGTCTTGTTGATGAACGCCATAGCCGTCCATTGCGCTGGCATTAAATGGCGGCTGGGTGCGTAGCGCTTTCAAATCACCGGCAAGAACGCGACCGGCGCACTCTTCCAGGGCGATTTTTTCGCTGGATTGTGGATTTGCATCTGCCAGGATTAGATTGAGTGCCTGCGTTGCGGGAACGAGTTCCTCAATCATGTGTTCTCAGCCTTGTCGCCCGGTTTCCAGTGCCCGGATTTACCGCCGGACTTCTCAATCAGTTTTACCGGGCCAATTTCCATGCCCCTGTCAACGGCTTTGGCCATATCGTATATCGTCAGGCAGGCAACAGAGCAGGCGGTGAGCGCTTCCATTTCCACGCCGGTCTTACCATCAGTTTTTGCCCTTGCACGCACAATCAGACCGGGCAATTCATCAGCAACTTCAATATCAATTGTCACACTGGTAAGTGCGATTGGATGACAAAGGGGGATGAGTTCCGGGGTCTTTTTAGCCGCCATAATTCCAGCGATGCGTGCGGTCGCAATAACATCGCCTTTTTTTGCATTGCCCGAAACAACCATAGCAAGCGTTTTATTTTGCATCTTGACACGGCCCAGGGCAACGGCTTCACGGCTGGTGATTTGTTTGTCGCCCACATCGACCATGTGAGCCTCGCCCGAAGAACTGATGTGGGTTAGCTTGTTGCTCATTTTCAGGCAGCCATAGACGGGTTTGCCAGCAAATTGGCGGTGGCAAGGCGCACATCGTTTTCGCGCATCAGGCTTTCACCAATCAGAAAACTATGAATTCTTGACGCGCTCATGCGCGCCAGATCCCCGGTTGTTGAAAGTCCGGACTCAGCCATCACCAGTTTATCTGCAGGAATTAGTTTTACTAACCGTTCGCTGGTTTCGAGGTTGGTTTCAAATGTCTTGAGATTTCGATTGTTAATGCCAATCAGTCTGCTGTTCAAATGCGTGAGCGCGCGTTCAAGTTCACGCTCATCATGAACTTCAATCAGAACATCCATGCTCAAGTCCAAGGCTGTTGTTTCAAGCAGCAATGCATCTTCGTTATTTAATGCCGCCATAATGATCAATATGCAATCAGCCCCCCAACTGCGAGCCTCATAAACCTGATAGGCTTCAAACATAAAGTCTTTTCGCAAAATTGGCAAAGTCGAAGCCTTTTTTGCATCCATCAAATATTGCGGAGAGCCTTGAAAAGAGGGGGTGTCAGTTAAAACACTCAAACAGGCAGCGCCGCCGGCTTCATAGGCCTTTGCGAGGGAGGGAGGGTCAAATTCTGAACGGATCATTCCCTTTGACGGGCTGGCTTTCTTGAGTTCGGCAATCAGGCCATATTGACCGCAGGCAAATTTTTCATCCAGTGCATGGATGAAGCCACGCGGTTTTTCGCTTTTACCGGCAAGAAGTTTGATTTCGTCAGCGGAAATTCTTTGTTTGGCCGCCGCAATTTCCTGGCGTTTGTAGGTTTCGATTTTTTGCAGGATGTCGCTCATGTTCAGCCCAGACCCTGATTGGAAATTCGAACCAGATTATCAAGCGCAGCGCGCGCATTGCCATTGTCTATTGCTTGTGCCGCCTGTTGAACCCCATCTGCAAGGTTTTGAGCTTTGTCAGCAATAACCATGGCTGCACCGGCATTCATTAGTACAATGTCACGATAGGCGCCTGGCTCACCATCCAGCACTTTGGATAAAGCTGCAGCGTTATATTGTGCATCGCCGCCCAAGATATCCTTTTTGTCATGGACGCGCAGGCCGCCATCTTCAGGGGTAAGTTCAAAGGTGGTAACGCGCCCGTTTTCCAGGGCAGCCAATTGGGTGGTGCCGGTGATGGTGATTTCATCAAGTCCGTCGCCATACATTACCCAGACTTTTTCTGAGCCCAGTTCAGCCAGGGTTTTGGCAATCGGCAGCAACCATTTTGGTGAAAACACCCCAAGCAACTGGCGTTTTACACCGGCCGGATTGCACATCGGGCCAAGCAGGTTGAAAATTGTGCGCGTTCCAAGCTCTACACGTGCAGCCCCAACATGGCGCATGGCGGAGTGGTGAGCAGGGGCAAACATGAAGCCAATTCCCGCCTCTTCAATACAATCTGATATCTGCCCCGCAGACAATTCGAGGTTTACCCCAAGAGCCATCAGAACATCGGCTGCCCCCGATTTTGAAGAGAGTG
>JAKISV010000202.1 GCA_021648425.1 Rhizobiaceae bacterium | reverse complement strand
TGCACAAACATAATACGCACGGTTTCACCCTGCTGGTAACCCGGCGGGGCAACCCACAGACCGCCATAAAGACCAATGCCAAAACTGGCCACGGTCAAAACCAGTAACCACGGCAACATCGCCTTGGAAAGTGTCATAAACCGGGTGGGATTGGCATACTTGAAAATTACATTACCATCCATAGTCAACTACCTTCAATCCTAACTCTATCTCAAATGTACACGCAGTGCTGCTGCAGCGGCAAAGGGTGTTAAAGCGGCACTGCCAAGCGTCAGTGCGCCCAGTATCATCATTGTCTGCAGGCTGCCGGAAGGCCCCGTCAGACTTGATTGTATCGCACTTACGCCAAATACCAATATGGGCACATACAACGGCAATACAATTAATGACAATAAAAGTCCTCCACGTCTGATACCTACGGTCAACGCAGCTCCAGCGGCACCAACAAAATTCAATGCCGGTGTGCCAATCAGCATCGACAGCACCAAAATCCCAAATGCCTGTTCATCGAGATTTAAAAACAGGCCCAAAACCGGTGTGGCGAGGATCAGCGGCAAGCCGGTGGTCATCCAGTGCGCCAGCACCTTGGCAACAATAATAACCTCCAGCGGTGCGCGCGATACCACCAGCTGTTCCAGCGAGCCGTCTTCAAAATCGGCCTGAAACAAGCGGTCCAGAGACAACAAAACCGACAATAGCAGCGCAATCCACAAGATACCCGGTGCTACCCGGGCCAGCAGCTTTAAGTCAGGCCCGATGCCAAACGGAAACAGCGAAACAACAATCAGAAAAAATCCGATGGCCAGCCCCAGTCCGCCACCCTGGGCAGCGGCAAGACGCACGTCGCGCTTGAATACGGCAATGAATTCATTCATAGCCCTGACACCACAACGCCGGGTTCACGCACACTCAACTCAAGGGCTTTATTGAGCGGAATATCAAATTCCGTATGGCTTGCCGCAATCAGCATACCGCCGCCATCCAGATGTGCCTGCATGATGTGTGACAGGGTTTTAACCGAGGCTTTATCGAGCGATGTTGCCGGTTCATCCAGCAGCCATATGGGCTGGCTGGCCAGAGCCAGCCGCGAAAGCCCCACCCGCCGGCGCTGGCCCGCAGATAACATTGCCACCGGCACATCCTTTATCGGCGTCATTGAAAATGATGCCAGGGCAGCCTCCACATCGCCACCACTGAAATCCGCCCAAAAGGTGATATTTTCCAGCACACTCAATTGCGGTTTGATGGCGTTCTGGTGTCCGATGTAAAGACATAGTTGAGACAATTCATCGTCCTCTGGCATTGGTTCAAGCCTTAGGTTTCCGCCGGTAATTTCCCCAAACCCGGCAATCGCCCGCAACAATGTGGTTTTACCTGAACCGTTTGGTCCGCTCAACATCATACCATCGCCGGGCCCGAGCGAAAACGAAAGGTCAGACACAACCGGCCTGCCCCCTCTGGCACAACATATTTTGTCAGCACTCAGTTTCATGAGCGACGTTCATATAGTAATTCATGTTCAAACGCATATTTATTCAACTTTAAGGCTCAAGTCGTATAGCGGTATATGCCAAAAGAGGCTATACACAAGATGAACATTTTAAAGCCTCACAACATTTTCCAGATGACCCTTGCCAACGAAGGACGATCATGACCGCTACAGCTCCCACCTCACTTGACAGTTTTAAATCCCGCAAAAAATTGAAGGTAGGCTCAAAGACCTATGAGTATTTCAGCCTGAAAGCAGCTGAGAAGAATGGCTTGGAAGGAATTTCAAAACTGCCGTTTTCACTCAAAGTGTTGTTGGAAAATCTGTTGCGCAACGAAGACGGTCGCACGGTCAAGGCAGCTGACATCAAGGCGATGGCAACCTGGCTCAAGCGCCGCAAGTCCAAACGCGAAATTGCCTTTCGACCGGCCCGTGTCCTGATGCAGGATTTTACCGGCGTACCAGCCGTGGTTGATCTGGCAGCGATGCGCGATGCGACAGTTGAACTGGGCGGTAAACTCAGTGCGATTAATCCACAGGTGCCCGTTGATCTGGTAATAGATCATTCGGTGATGGTGGACTATTTCGGTCAGGAAAACGCATTTTTGCGCAATGTTGAACGTGAATATGAGCGCAATGGCGAACGTTACAAATTTCTAAAATGGGGCCAACAGGCGTTTGAAAATTTCCGTGTTGTGCCACCGGGAACGGGTATCTGTCACCAGGTTAATCTGGAATATCTTTCACAGACCGTATGGACGAAAGAAGTTGACGGGGAAACTTACGCCTATCCCGATACGCTGGTGGGTACCGATTCGCATACAACGATGGTGAATGGATTATCTGTGCTAGGTTGGGGAGTTGGTGGCATTGAAGCGGAAGCAGCAATGTTGGGCCAGCCAATTACCATGTTGTTACCGCAGGTGGTGGGTTTCCGGCTTGAAGGAAAATTACCCGAAGGCACCACGGCGACTGACCTTGTGTTAGTGGTTGTGCAGATGTTGCGGGCGCTTGGTGTAGTTGGAAAATTTGTCGAATTTTACGGGCCGGGTCTGAATAATCTATCGCTGGAGGATCAGGCGACGATTGCCAATATGGCACCGGAATATGGTGCTACCTGCGGGTTTTTCCCGATTGATGATGATACCATTACCTACCTGAAATCCACCGGGCGTGAAACACAACGTATTGCGCTGGTGGAAGCCTATGCCAAAGCGCAGGGCATGTGGCGTGGTGAAGATACGCCCGATCCGATATTCAGTGATAGTCTCAGTCTGGATTTGTCGCAGGTGATGCCGTCTCTGGCAGGACCAAAACAGCCAAAGGATCGCATTGCTCTGGGTGATATGGCGGCTGGATTTGCATCGTCGATGAAATCAGACTTTAAAAATGCTCCCGATGTGGGACGCGTCAATGTTGAAGGGCGTGAGTTTGATCTGGGCCACGGTGATGTGGTGATTGCCGCAATCACCTCGTGCACCAATACATCAAACCCCTCGGTGATGATCGGAGCAGGCCTGTTGGCGCGCAATGCGCTGGCAAAGGGTCTTTCAGTAAAACCCTGGGTAAAAACTTCTCTGGCACCGGGATCGCAGATTGTTACTGATTATCTGGTGAAAGCCAACCTGCAGGATGATCTGGATGCGATGGGCTTTAACCTGGTTGGCTATGGTTGTACCACGTGCATTGGGAATTCAGGCCCGCTGGCAGAGGAAATATCAGCCGCAATCAATGATAATGGCCTGGTTGCGTGCTCTGTATTATCCGGTAACCGGAATTTTGAAGGGCGTATCAGCCCCGATGTACAGGCGAATTATCTGGCATCACCGCCGCTGGTCGTCGCCTATGCCATAGCGGGATCGACGCATGTGGATTTAACCAAAGATGCCCTTGGTCAAGATAGTGAGGGCAATGACGTTTATCTGAAAGATATCTGGCCCTCATCGAAAGAAATTGCCGAACTGGTGCATCAGTCAATCAGCGTTGATATGTTTACCAAACGCTATGGTGATGTGTTCAAAGGCGATGAAGAATGGCAAAATATCGAGGTAAGCGGGGGGGAAACCTATGGCTGGGATGAGAATTCCACCTATGTGCAAAACCCTCCTTACTTTGATGGCATCACGATGGAGCCTGAACCGGTAGGTGACATTGAAGATGCACGGGTTTTGGGCCTGTTCAGGGATTCGGTAACAACGGACCATATTTCTCCTGCGGGGTCATTTTCCGCTGATTCTCCTGCGGGCAATTATCTGGCTGAGCGCCAGGTGCGCCCGGTTGATTTTAATTCATACGGCTCGCGACGCGGTAACCATCAGGTGATGATGCGCGGGACATTTGCCAATATTCGTATCAAAAACCAGATGCTGCAGGATGTGGAAGGTGGCTTTACCAGGCATTGGCCATCGGGTGAGCAAATGGCAATTTACGATGCGGCCATGCGTTACAAGGAAGAAGAAGTGCCGCTGGTGGTGTTTGCCGGTAAGGAATATGGAACAGGCTCCTCGCGCGACTGGGCAGCGAAGGGAACGATATTGCTTGGAGTACGAGCAGTCATCGCCGGGTCGTTTGAGCGTATCCACCGTTCCAATCTGATTGGCATGGGGGTATTGCCGCTGGTGTTTGGTGATGGCGACAGCTGGGAAAGCCTTGGAATGAGCGGCCAGGAAACGGTTTCCATATCCGGGCTTGGAAATCTCACACCACGTCAGAATTTGGATGCACAAATTACCTTTGAAGATGGCAGTGTAAAAAATGTGACACTGCTGGTGCGAATAGATACCGAGGATGAGCTCGACTATTACCGCAATGGCGGCATACTTCACTATGTGTTGCGCAATTTAAATCGCGTGAATTGACGCTTGTTGAAGGCTGCTAAAAACCAATAAC
>JAKISV010000013.1 GCA_021648425.1 Rhizobiaceae bacterium | reverse complement strand
GGTATTATTGACGCTATTTGCCCGCGCCGGTCTGATGGGAGAAATCAGAAAGAGGTTTGTGCCATGGCTACCGTGAACCTTCTCACCACCAGCAATCTTTCGCGCAGTTTTGGCGGAATAAAAGCAGTTCATGATGTGAGTTTTGAATTGTCGCGTGGTGAAATCCGCGCTTTGATTGGCCCCAATGGTGCAGGAAAAACCACGTTTGTCGGCCTGCTGTGCGGGCGAATTGGCGCTGATAGCGGTAAAGTGTTTTTTGATGGTGAGGAAATTACCCGTTTGCCGGTTCATCAACGTATTGCAAAGGGCATTGGCTATACATTTCAAATCACTTCGATATTTTCAAAATTGACTTTGCATGAAAATGTTTCGCTGGCCGTGCATCGATGTCAGGATGTTAAAAGCTCTGAAATTGATGAGCGTATTGATAGTGCCCTTGAAGGTGTGGGGCTGTTGGACAGGGCGCAGCAGATTGCCGGTGATATGAGTTACGGGCATCAACGATTGCTGGAAATAGCTATGGGCCTGGCGCAAAAACCCAAGCTGCTTATTTTGGATGAACCCACCCAGGGGCTCGCTCAAAGTGAGATAACCGGCTTTAATGCCCTGTTAAAATCGATCACTGAACAAACAACCATTTTGCTGATTGAACACAATATGGATGTGGTGATGGAAATCGCTGACCAGATTACAGTGATGAATTTCGGTGAAATTCTGGCGCAAGGAACGCCGGAAGAAATTCATGCAAATCAGGATGTGCAGGCTGCTTATCTGGGGAAAATTGATGCTTGAGGTTCGTGACATTCACTGCGCTTATGACAAGGCACTAATATTGCAGGGTGTATCACTTTCAGTGTCACCGGGTGAAATCCTTTGTTTGATGGGTAGAAATGGTGCGGGTAAAACCACCACGCTGAAAACCATCATGGGGCTGGTAGTGCCTTCATCTGGTTCGGTAATGTTTGATGGTGTGGCCATCAGCCAAAAGCCCGCGCACGAAATCCCGCGTCTTGGACTGGGCTATATTCCCCAGGGCAGGCGGTTGTTTTCTGAACTGACTGTAGCTGAAAATCTGGAAATTGGACTGATGGTTCGTGGTGGCGGCGACAAGGTTCGTCAAAGGGTGCTGGATATTTTCCCGCGCCTGCGTGAACGCCTCGATCAGCATGCCCACACCTTATCAGGTGGAGAACAGCAGATGCTGGCAACAGCGCGTGCGCTTTGCCTGGAGCCGTCGGTATTGTTGCTTGATGAACCAACCGAAGGTTTGCAACCCTCAATGATTGAACAAATCCGCCAGGTAATTATCGCCATGAAGAATGAGGGTGTAGCAATCATTCTGGTTGAGCAAAGGCTTGATGCGGTATTGGCCCTTGGGGATAGGGTGACATTCATTGAAAATGGCCAAAGCCGAGAAACGTTGAACGTTAGTGAACTGAGCCATGACAATGAGTTTCTGATGCGTTATGTCGGGGTTTGAGTTTTCTCCATAACAATGGAAAGCAATCTGTTTGCTATCTTATTCAACATTCTTGAAATCGAATTTCCGCTGGCTGCTGGGCGGGTTTCTGCTCACTATGTTTTCGAGTTTTGGGCAGACGTTTTTTGTTTCGCTATCCACCGGTGACATCCGTCAGGCGTTTGGTCTGACGTCGGGTGAATATGGTACGATCTATATGGTGGCAACGTTGGCCAGTGCGGTTACGCTGACGTTTTTCGGGCGGATTGTTGACCATTTTTCTATTGTCAAAACCACAACCCTTTGTACGTTAATGCTGGCTGTGGCCTGTATTGCATTTGCCCAGGCGCAATCTCTGCTGGTTCTGGTTCTCGCACTTTATGGATTGCGGTTGTTTGGCCAGGGGATGATGACCCATATTGCGATCACGGCTATGGGGCGGTGGTACGCGCAAAATCGCGGCAAGGCGGTGTCGATTGCGTCACTTGGTTTTAACGCGGGGCTGGCACTGTTTCCTATTGGCTTTGTTGCCATTGTCACGCTGATTGGCTGGCGTGAAGCATGGCTGGTGGCGGCGGGGATTATGGTGCTGGTGGCGCTGCCGTCAATCGTTTTGTTATTGCGCAAGGACAGAACCCCTCTGGGTGAACTGAATGAAACAACCGAATATTCGAAGAGCCAATGGACAGTGTCGCAGATGCTGCGCGATCCGCTTTTCTGGCTGACGATTGTATCATTGCTTGGTCCGGCATTTATCAGCACGGCGATATTTTTTCATCAGGATTTTTTACTGGAAACCAGGGGCTGGTCTATCAATCTGCTGGCCTGGACATTTGTGATGCTAACGGTGATATCGGTAGGTGCTGGTCTGGTATCAGGGATATTCATCGATAAAACCAGCGCTGCTTCACTGATGCCGATGTTTCTGGTTCCACTGGGGATTGGCTGCGTCATTCTTGCAGTCGTTTATTCCTCCACGGCGCTGATTATTTATATGGCACTGCTGGGTGTTGCGATGGGTGTCAATGCGTCGGTGTTTGGCTCAATCTGGCCGGAAATTTACGGTGTCAAAAACCTTGGTGCTATCCGGTCACTTGTCACAGCGATGATGGTGTTTTCTTCAGCCCTTGGGCCTGGCGTAATGGGATGGGCGATTGATTTGGGTATTTCCCTCTCAACCCAGTTTGTGGCGATGGCGGTATTTTGTGGCTTAGGCACACTGGCATTATTGCTGAGTTCGGCGAAATACAAAAAACGCGCGTTGAATTTAATCGCCAATCGCATCCAGTGATTTTGGCTTTGGGCCGCCGGTTGCCCAATCCAGTAATTCCACCGTGTGCACGACGGGAACATCAATCGCACCGCCAATCTGGATCATGCAACCCAGATTACCTGCCGCGATCAGTTGGGGTGAAACCGAGCGGATATTTTCCACTTTGCGGTCGCGTAACTTTGTCGCCAGTTCCGGTTGCAGGAGATTATAGGTTCCAGCCGAACCGCAGCACAGATGAGATTCGGGAATAGTGACTACCTCAAAACCGGCTGTTTTTAACAACTCATAAGGCAGGGTGGTGATTTTCTGACCGTGTTGCATTGAGCAGGCTGAGTGATAGGCAATTTTGAGTTTTGGTACTTTGCCGGTGGGCTGCAAATTCAGTTCCGACATCAACTCGGTAATATCGCGGGCCATTCCTGAAACGGTTTCAGCATCCTTTGCAAGGGTATTATCATCGCGGAACATATAGCCGTAATCTTTAACTGTCGTGCCGCAGCCTGATGTGTTGATGACAATGCGGTCGAGGCCTTCGCCATCCATTTCATCGCGCCAGGCGTGAATATTGGCAGCAGCGGAATTATGGGAGTTTTTTTCCATGCCCATGTGATGGGTGAGCGCCCCGCAGCAGCCACTGCCTTTTGCCACAACAACTTCAACGCCGTGACGGGTTAGCAGGCGTATGGTTGCCTCATTGATTTTGGGGTCGAGGACCCTCTGGGCGCAGCCGTTCATCAAAGCCACCCGCATTTTACGCTTTCCCTGGGCTGGGAAGGTCTGGGGGCGATCCACTTGTGAAGAAGAGGGTATTGTTTTTGGGGCCATTGCCAACAGGCCTTTGAGGCGACCGGGCATCAGTGCCTTGAACGGGCGGCCGAGCATCGCTCCATAAAGCGAGAGGCGGAAAATCTTTGGGTTGGGCAATACAAAAGCCAGCAAACGGCGCAACAATCGTTCGGGCAACGGGCGGGTATAGGTTTTTTCAATGTAGGTTCGGGCGTGATCAACCAGATGCATATAATGTACGCCTGAGGGGCAAGTCGTCATACAGGCCAGACAGGACAGGCAGCGGTCAATATGCAGCACTGTTTTTTCATCGGGCACTTTTTCTTTTTCCAGCATTTCCTTTATCAGATAAATGCGGCCACGCGGGGAATCGAGTTCATCGCCGAGCAATTGATAGGTCGGGCAGGTGGCGGTGCAAAATCCGCAATGGATGCACCGGCGCAATATATCATTGGCTTGCGATGTGCCAGAATCCCTGAGTTGGCGGAGGGTAAAATTTGTTTTCATGCCGGTTCTCGAACTACCATGCGTCCGGGATTTAATATGCCGACGGGGTCGAATTTTTTACGTATGGAACTGGAAAGCGCTGCAATGCCCGGGGCTGCGGGTTGAAAAACAGGAACTTTCAGACGGGTTTTTGCAGGTGCGCGAACCAGCGTGGCATGGCCGCCAAAATTACTGAGGATTTTGCGAATTTCATTTGCTCTGGCATTTTCAATGTCATCGATCTCAATCCAGATAAGCCCTCCGCCCCAGTCAAATACATATTTGGCATCAAACATAGTGCTGATTTGTTGTTGAATAGCGGGTGCGTCGCCGGGTTTGACGGATAAACGCCAAACACAGCGACTGGTATTTTTGAACGGCTCAACGTCACGAATGCTGCGCCATAATTTATCGTGTTGCGAGCCTTTGATTATTCGGGTTTCAAGACCGGCGGCAACGCCTTTTCGCAGGCGTGAAAGCCGATATTCCACCTGGCTGTCAAAACCTTCCACACGCAAGGCGGTGAGTGCGCCACCCTTGTTGTGCGGCAAGTGCGCGGCACCGGTTATTTCAAAAGGTGAACCCAACGCCGCCGATAACACATCAATTGCCTGGCTGGTATTGAGGTTAGCAATAGCAAGCGTTGCCTCTCGTTCAGGGGCGGGCAGCACTTTGAACGCAACTTCGGTGATGACACCCAATGTGCCATGGGAACCGCACAGGAGTTTAACGAGATCAAGGCCCGTGACGTTCTTCATTACACGTCCGCCGTTTTTGAGTATATCACCGTTCCCATCGACAAAACGCACACCAATCAGGCTGTCGCGGCAGGCACCGCCCTGAATTCTGCGCGAGCCGGAAATATTGCAGGCGACCACGCCGCCGATGGTCGGTTCGCCTTTGGTGCCATAAAGTGCGCGGTGATCCATGGGTTCAAATGCCAGGCGCTGATTTTTGGCGCGCAGGGTTTTTTCGACGGCTTTCAGTGTGGTTCCGGCTTTGGCAACCAGCGTCAATGCGCCGGGTTCATAAAGGGTGATGCCATTCAGTTTGGCAAGGGAAAGTGTGGTGGCAGTTTTAACCGGGCAGCCCAAGCCGTCACGCGTTCCTCCGCCTTTGATTTCTACCGGTTTTAATTGGGCTTTTGCCTGTTTAATGATTTCGGCGATTTCCCCTTCAGAAACGGGGGCAGCTGATTTGTTCATTTTGCGGCACCCGAACGGCGGGCCTCACTGGCCTCAAGCGGAAAAACTTTGGAAGGGTTGAGCAGCCAGCCGGGATCAAAACAATCTTTGACATTCATCTGCACTTCCATGTCGGCAGCAGAATACTGATTGCCCATCAAGTCGCGCTTTTCGATACCAACACCATGCTCACCGGTAAGACAGCCCCCTACTTCAACACAAAGGCGAAGCACTTCAGCGCCGAATTTTTCAGCGGTTTCAAGGTCACCTGGTTTGTTGGCATCATAAAGAATAAGCGGATGCATGTTGCCGTCACCGGCATGAAACACATTGGCGACTTCCAATTTGTATTTTTTTGACAGCTCCGAGATGCGTCGCAATACAAAGGGAAGCTGGCTGACAGGCACCGTACCATCAAGGCACATATAATCGCTGATTTGTCCGATTGCTCCGAATGCTGATTTGCGGCCTTTCCAGATGAGGGCAGATTCCTGCGCACTGGCACTTTCGCGCAATTCAACCGGTTTGAGCTTATTTGCGATCTTCACGACTTTAGCGAGCTGCTCTTTGATTTCAGCCTCACTGCCTTCAACCTCAACGATCAGCAAGGCTTCAACATCGGGGTAACCGGCACCGGAAAATTCATCTGTCACTTTGATGCAAAGGCGGTCCATATATTCTATTGCTACCGGCAGCACACCTGATTTGATGATTTCGGCGACGCACTGGCCTGCGGTCTCGGCAGAATCATAGCCGATCAACACCGGGCGTGCGCCCTCGGGTTTGGGTAAAATGCGCAATATTGCTTCAGTGACAATACCCAACTGGCCTTCAGAACCGCATATTAATCCCAGGATATCATAGCCTTCTGAATCAAGGTGGGCTCCGCCGATGTCAACGATTTCGCCATCAGCCATTACCATTTTGACACCCATCAGGTTGTTGGTGGTAACGCCGTATTTCAAACAGTGTGCGCCGCCGGAATTCATGGCGATATTACCAGCGATTGCACAGGCGAGCTGGCTTGAGGGGTCGGGTGCGTAAAAGAAGCCGTCCGCTTCCACCGCGCCGGTAACCGACAGGTTGGTGACGCCGGTTTGAACACGGATAAAGCGGTTTGCCGTATCAATTTCCAGGGTGGCGTTTAGTCTGGCGGTACCAAGGATGATGCTGTCTGCCGTTGGCAGGGAGCCGCCGGCCAAAGATGTACCTGCGCCACGCGGGACTACGGGCACTCCCAATTGGTGGCAGACTTTCATCACTGCTGAGACTTCCTGCGTGGTTGCAGGAAGAACCACTCCAAGCGGCGGGCAGCGATAGGCTGTCAGGGCGTCGCATTCATAGGCGCGAATTTCGGCTGCGTCGTGAATTACGCGGCCTGCCGGGAGAGCTGCTTGAAGGGCGGAAATTATTTCCTGACGCTGGTCCAGTATTTTTTGGTCGGGAGTTGGCATCGCAATCATTGACATGATGAATTCCCTTCAACTTTTTAAAGCGCTCTGGCTACTAAAGCTCAACCTGTTGTGCTTCACCCTTTTCCTGGGCCAGTTTAGCTGCGACTGAGGCTACTGCAAGATCCTGCAGCCCAACACCAGTGCCATCAAACAAGGTTATCTCCTCATCCGATGTTCGTCCGGGATGATCCTTGTTGATAACCGCGCCTATTGGCGTGATATCATCTTTTGTGATTAAACCGGCAGTTATCGCATGCTGGGTTTCACCAAGCGAAATAGATTGCGCGATTTCATCAGTAAACAAAGTGGCGCTGGCAATCAGTGCCGGGTCCATCTCCTGCTTGCCTTGCGTATCAGTTCCCATGCAGGCCAGATGAGTGCCGGGTTTTACCCAGTCTTTCATCATCAAGGGTTCATGGGCTGATGTGATTGAAATGATGACGTCTGCCTGCGCGCCTAGTTCTTCGCGGTCGACGGCTTCAAATGGTAGGCCAATCTCTTCTGCAATTTTGCCAAGGGCCGGTAACATGTCGGGGTGGTAATTCCAGGCCACGACTTTTTCGAAGTTACGTTGTTCGGCGGCGGCACGAAGTTGAAACCCCGCCTGATGACCGGCACCCACCATGCCCAATACCTTGGCATCCTTGCGTGCAAGGTGGGCGATGGATATTGCGCTGGAAGCGGCGGTGCGAACTGCTGTCAGGTAATTACCGCCAACCAGGGCGCTTAACTGGCCGGTGTCGGGATCAAACAAAAACACCGTTGACTGGTGGTTGGTCAGGCCCTTTTTCATGTTGCCCGGCCAATAACCACCAGCTTTTACACCCAGGGTCAGTCCGGCTTTATCGAAGCCGGATTTAAAACCATAAAGAGCATCCGCATGGCCAATGGCCTCGCGTATTACCGGGAAATTATAGGCATCTGCGCTGGCCATGGCGGCAAACACGGATTCAACTGCGGTAAATGCATCGGCGCGGCCAATGACTTTTTTGCAGGTGTCTTCTGATACAATCAACATTTTGTTGTCCCTTAGTAGGCTTTGCCACGGGCTGATACGGGCCACAGGGTTTCAACCTTGCCGCCGCGCACGCCGACATACCAGTCGTGCACGTTGCAGGTAGGGTCACAATGGCCCGGCACCAGTTTCAGTTTGTCGTTCACTTTCAGCGCTCCATTGGGGTCTGATACCACGCCATGTTCATCGGAGCATTTGATATATTCAACATCATCGCGACCAAATACGTATGGAAGCCCGCTGTCGACTGACTGGGCTTTCAGGCCTGCATCAACAATGGCTTTGTCTTTCTTGGCATGGCTCATGACTGATGTCAGAATAAACAATGAATTTTCGAACTCGGAAATCGGCTTGCCGTCTTTATCGTGAATGGTCTGGTAGTCGGCATCCATGAATGCGTAGGAACCGCACTGCAGTTCATTGAATACGCCGGAAGCGCCTTCAAAATAATAAGAGCCGGTGCCTCCGCCGCCAACGATATCGCACTCCAGGCCTTCGGCTTTCAGCATCTTCATGGAGCGATCGACCATCTCAACGGCAATGCCGATTTTTTCCTGACGTTCCTGATAGCTTTGCAGGTGTTGCATTGCGCCCTGATAGGCCTGAATGCCGGAAAATTTCAGGTTTGGTGCAGCTTCGATTGCCAGGGCAATATCAACCACCGGCTGACCGGCTTGCACACCACAACGTCCGGCACCGCAATCTATTTCAACGAGGCATTCAATTTCAGTGCCGTGTTTGAGCGCGGCAGCTGATAAATCAGCAACATTATCGATATCATCAACGCAGCATATTGTGCGCGCACCGAGTTTTGGCATACGTGCCAGGCGGTCAATTTTGGCTGGGTCGCGCACCTGGTTGGAAACCAGTACGTCTTTGATGCCACCACGGGCGAATACTTCGGCTTCCGATACCTTCTGGCAGCAAACGCCACAGCTGTCGCCGAGTTCTTCCTGCAACAGGGCGATATCAACGGATTTGTGCATTTTACCGTGAATACGGTGACGCACGCCCATGTCTTTGGCAAAACCACCCATGGTGCGGATGTTTTTTTCGAGCGCGTCGAGATCAACAATCAGGCAGGGGGTCTGGATATCAGCTTCATCCATGCCGGGCTTGGCTGGAATATTATAACCAACTTCAAATTCATCTAAATCAATGTGCTTGTTCATTATATTTCTCCGTTCAAATTGCCATCCAGGGCAGCTTTTTTAAATCGACATTGCCTCCGGTTAAAATCACGCCAACGCGTTTACCCGAAAACAGTTCCTTGTTTTTTAATATGGTTGCCAGCGTTACCGCAGAACTTGGTTCGACAACAATCTTCATGCGTTGCCAGATGATATACATGGCATCAATAATTTCCTGCTCCTCAGCCAGAAGAATATCGGTGACATGATTTGAGACAAAATGCCAGGTGAGATCTTTCAACGGTACTTTGAGGCCATCCGCAACTGTCACCGGTGCATCATCAGCAATGATATGCCCGGCCTTGAAAGAACGATAGGCATCATCGGCATTTTTGGGTTCAGCGGCATAAATCTTAGTGTCCGGGGCGACATTGGATAAGGTAAGGCAAGTGCCCGATACCATGCCACCGCCGCCGATGGGGGCAATTACCGCATCAAGCGGGCCGACTTCCTCATGCAGTTCAAGTGAACAAGTGCCCTGACCGGCAATAACACGCGGATCATTATAGGGGTGGATGAAATCTGCGCCTGATTTTGCGACAACTTCGGCAAATACTGCCTCTCGCGAAGAAGTGCTGGGTTCGCACTCGACTACGGTTGCGCCATAGCCGCGAACGGCGTCTTTTTTTGCTTCGGGTGCTGTTCGTGGCATAACGACGGTTGCCGGAATTCCGCGTCGGCCCGATGCGTAGGATATTGAAAGACCGTGATTGCCTGAAGAATGTGTGGCAACGCCTTTTGCCGCCTGCTCATCGTTCAGGCCAAATACTGCATTGGATGCGCCTCGAGCTTTGAAAACACCGGCTTTTTGAAAATTTTCGCATTTGAAAAACAGTTCAGCACCGGTGAGGGTGTTGAAATAGGTCGAAGTCAGCACAGGCGTTTTGTGCACATGGGGTTTGATGCGTTCGCGTGCTGCCAGCATATCATCGAAGGTGGGGATTATCATATTATCTACTCACTCATCAGGCCCTCACGCGGCTTTTGAAAGGCTCGCACCTGCAGTTGTGCGATAATATTCCTGGGCAGCAGCAACGCCGGCACCCAGCTCAATGGGATAATCGAGGTCTTTCATCGCCATTTCGATGGTGGCAACGCCAGACAAGGCTAATACATCGCTGAGCATCCCCAGGTGACCGATGCGAAATGCCTTGCCGGCCATTTCACCAAGGCCGACACCGAAAGAAACACCATAGTTGTCATAGGCATGGTTGGTCAAGATATCGGAATTCAGCCCCTCAGGCACATAAATTGCGCTGACAGAATGGGAATATAAATCAGGGGTTTTGGCGCAAAGCGGCATATTCCATGCCCGCGCTGCTTCGCGAATACCCTGGGCTATACGAAAGTGGCGGGCAAAGACATTATCCAGCCCCTCTTCAAACAGCATATCAAGGCTCTCGCGCAGACCGAAAATCAACTGTAGGGGCGGGGTATAGGGATAACCACCACCGGCATTGGCTGCCACCATGTCCTTGAAATCAAAGAAGCAACGCGGGCATTTTGCCGTTTTGCTGGCTTCCATGGCTTTTTCACTGGCGGCAACGATTGCCATGCCTGTGGATAGCATGAAACCTTTTTGCGAGCCTGATACGGCCAGATCTACGCCCCATTCGTCCATGCGGAAATCCATGGAGCCCAGAGAAGAAACGCAATCCACGTAGAGCATAGCGTCATGGCTTGCGCTGTTCATTGCTTTGCGCACCGCAGCAATATCGCTGAGTACGCCGGTTGCGGTTTCATTGTGGGTTACCAGGACAGCCTTGATTTCTCCAGCTTTGTCCGCCGCCAGACGTTCGCCGAATAAATCCGCAGGTGCGCCGGTTCCCCATTCGCATTCTATCACTTCGACATCGAGATTGTGGCGCTGGCATAAATCGATCCAGCGGTGGGAGAACATTCCGTAACGTCCTACAAGCACCTTATCGCCAGGAGAAAGCGTATTGGTGATGGAAGCCTCCCACCCCCCCGTACCACTGGCCGGAAAAGTGATTATTTGCCCGTTTTTGGTTTTGAATACCTTTTTTAAATCTTCGAGTACCGGGGCCAGCACTTCAACAAAATCAGGTGCCCTGTGGTCTCTGGTCTGAATATTCATCGCCTGGCGCAACCGGTCCGGGATATTGGTCGGGCCAGGGATAAAAACTGGATTTTGCCCGTGCATAATTAATCTCCTGATTGTCTGAAAATGCCACCGTTTCCATTCGATGATATCGACCAGGGCAACAAGTGGCAACCTCTTTTGGGATGCTATTCCACATCGTGGAATAGCAAAGAGAAAAATGTTATTTTACAGATTGTTGTCGATGATGAGTATCTGCCGGATTGATTTCAGCTGATGGATATTGCGGGACAAACTCTCTTAGTTCTGCAAAGTGCGAATGCGACCGCCGATTGCCATTGTAATGGATGCAGCTGCTTCTCTGGCAAGTTTGCCGAATTCTGAAATCTGGCGTTCGGAAATTCGCGCTACCGGGCCAAGCAGGGAGATTGCGGCGGTGGGTTCTCCATGTTCATTATAGATTACAGAAGCAATGCATCTAAGCCCAACGGCGTGTTCTTCATTATCCACGGCATATCCGTCGGCAGCGATTTTTGACAGTTCTTCGCGCAACTTACCCGGAGATGTTATCGTTTTGTCCGTCACCCGCTTTAAACCGGTCTTTCTTAGAATTGATGATACGGATGAATCAGGCATTGCGGCGAGGATTGCCTTGCCGACAGCTGTACAATACATGGGTATTCGTTCACCCGGGCGGGATATGGCGCGCATCATATGGCGGCACTCAACCTGAGCCAGATAGATGACATTTCCCTGATCTTCATCGGCAATAGCAAGGTTGACGGTCTCCCCGCTGGTCTCCATCAGGCGCTTCATCTGGGGTCTGGCAAGGGAAGCAATATCGCGTGAATCGATGAAGGCATTGCCGGTTAAAAATGCCTGGACGCCAATCAACCAGGTACCCGAACTGCCATCAAAACGAACAAACCGCTCCTGTTGCATAGTGGTCAGATGGCGGTGGGCGGTTGAGGGTGGCAGGCCTACTTTGATGGCTACTTCAGAAAGCGTGAGGCCCTGTTCATCTTCGGCAATGGCATTCAAAATTGACAGGGCTCTGGTTAAAGATTGCACCTGACCATCGGTTGATGAGCGAGTTTTTTGCCCTGCAGCGGGATGTTTTTTCTTTTTGAGGGATGTCTTCAATGGATGCCTGCCTCCTGATAGTAGGGCATAGTTTAACGCATATTCCACGATACGGAATTGATTTCATTTATCATTGCATCCAAGATCACAGCTTGTCAACATTGGGGCCTAGCATTTGGGTGTCCTGATGGTCACTCGAACAATTACAAGTAAATGCCCATTTGAGTATTTCGTGCAAGTAGTCAAAACACGGGTTAAAAGGGAGGATCCTTTGAAATGAAAACTTCAAATAAAAGATCGCGTGCGACCGACAAGTCCACCGGTAAATCCGGGGGCATTGTTGAGAGTCGCCGTAACCTGCTAAAATCGATGGCGGTTGGCGTAGCTGCCGCGGGTACATTGGCGGCGCCTTCAATTGCAACGGCGGCCGGTGACAAGACAACCTGGAAAATCCAGACTTCCTGGCCAGGCGGCATTGGCCTGCAAATCTTCAAGGACTGGTGTGGTTCGATCGAAGAAAAAACCAATGGTCAGTTAAAGTTCATTCCGTTTGGTGCGAAAGATGTTGTGGGTGACTTCCAGCTTTTTGATGCGGTGAAAAACGGTGTGCTTGATGCAATGAACCCGTTCACGCTCTACTGGGCAGGACGAATTCCTGCATCTGTATTCCTGAGTTCCTACCCCATGGGCCTTCGTAATCCCCATGAGTGGGATGTATTCTACTATGGTCTTGGTGGTCTGGAAATTGCCCGTGAACTGTTTGCCAAGGAAGGCATGCATTATGTCGGGCCGGTTCACCATGGTGCAAACATCATCCATTCCAAGGTTCCTATTCGTTCAGTCGATGATTTCCGCGGCCGCAAAATGCGCCTTCCCGGTGGTATGGTTGCTGAAGTTTTCCAGGAATTGGGTGCTAAAACCACGCTGCTCCCTGGTTCAGAAATCTTCCCGGCGCTGGAAAAAGGCACGATTGATGTGGCCGACTATGTGGGTCCTGCAATCAACCTGGCGCTTGGCTTTGATCAGGTGACTGATTATATCTCCATGGGCCCACCAGGCTTCATGTCGGTTTATCAGCCGGTTGATTTGATGGATATTACAGTGGGTCAGAAATCATGGGACAAGCTTTCGGATGAGATGAAAAAATTCATGCATTCTGAAGTGCAGGTCTATTCCAATCTCCATCATGCGAAAATTCAGGCAGCGGACCAATTGGCCTGGAAAGAATTTGAAAAAGCCGGCACTGAAGTGACGCGCCTTTCGCAGGATGATGTGGATGTGATCACCGAGATTGCGGTTCGTCGCTGGTATGCCTGGGCAAATAAAGACAAGGCCGCAGCGAAGATCTTCAAGATCCAGCTCGACTACATGATGTCTGGTACGCTTGGCTATGTCACGCCTGAGATGATTGAAGGCCAGAAACTCGATCTGTAGATCCTAATAAACTGTTCCCCCGGCAAACTGTCGGGGGCCATTTAACATTTAGTTCCAAAATTTAATTCACTGCCGTTTAAGGCGGCTGCACTGTGGAGGGTGAATTATGCCGGACATTCAGTTCGTATTACCCCATTGGCTTTACTGGGCCGGATTGATAATCTTTCCACTTGTTGCCATGTATCTATCACGGCAGGTTCAGCCCGTGCCAGGCTCACGCTCTGTTGGCATCGCCTATTTTATCTGGCTGGTCGGCGGTTTCTTTGGTTTTCACCGTCTTTACCTGAAAAACAAATGGGGCTTTTTATACTGGCCGCTGTTTGCCATTATTTTGTATTCCAGCTCAATGGAGCGTGAAGCGCGCGTTGTTTTTTCTGATGCCAGAGGAGCAATCAGTGCCATTGAGTCAAGTTCTGCGCGCATCCAGAGGCGTCTGGACAAGGCCAATGTTAGGCTTGAGAAAGCACAACAAACTTTCAATGCACTGAGTGTGGACGCAGAAAATGATCGCCGACGTCTGCAACGCACCATCGACAAACAAACTGCAACCAGAACCAATTCCCGCGACAAGCTGGTTGAATTGGCAGCAGAAAGCAAAACGCTAGTACCCAAGGTTCAGGAAGCTGAAGCAACACGCCAACAATGGTCATCAACCGCCTTTTATGCGTTTCTCGCCATTGTCGCATTCATGGCAATTGATTTTCTGCTGATACCCTCAATGACCCGCAAGGCCAAAGCCTATCTTGAATCCAACCCTGATGACGAGGTGGTGAGAGAGATATTGCCCGATGACCGGGAACTGGCCGGCACCGGATTTACCGGTGTCATTGACCGCATATCACTGTTCACCGGCGAATTTGTAGCTCTTTGGTCGGTCATTGCAGTGTTTGTATATTATTACGAGGTGATCGTGCGCTATGTCTTTAATTCGCCGACCAACTGGGCTCATGAAGGCATGTTCTTAATGTTCGGTATGCAGTACCTGATTGCAGGCGCCTATGCGATGCTCACCGAAAGCCATGTGCGGGTTGACATTTTCTATGCCAATTTCTCTGCGCGCGGCAAAGCTGTTGTCGATCTTATGACCTCGGTGTTTTTCTTCCTGTTTGCCGGAACCCTGCTGATGACCGGTTGGATATTTGCAGCCGATTCCATACGCCAGGGCGAAGTCTCGTTTACCGAATGGGCCATACAATACTGGCCGGTAAAAGCCGTTATTGTTCTGGGGGCTGTACTGCTGATATTGCAGGGTATTTCGAAGCTCATGAAGGACATTTCACTTGTAATTACTCCCAACAAGGAGATGTCCAATGGGTCTTGAAATCGATATTGGCTGGCTGACACTTTTGATGTTCGGCAGTCTGATAGTGCTATTAATGTCCGGGCTTCCTCTGGCATTTGTCACCGGTGGTGTTGCCGTAATCTTCCTGTTTCTTCTGGGTGATGCCGACACACTGAACATTGTTCCCTCGCGCATTTTTCCGTTAATGACGGATTATCAGTTGTCCGCAATTCCGCTGTTCATATTCATGGCCTCAATGTTGGAACGCGCCGGCATAATCAAAAGCATGTTTGATGTTATATACAAACTGCTGGGCGGCCTGAAAGGCGGGTTGGCGTCTGCGACTATTATAGCTTCAACCATTCTGGCCGCGATGGTCGGCGTGATTGGCGCAGCCGTTGTCACCATGGGAATAATTGCATTACCCGCGATGTTACAGCGCAGATATGATTCAAAAATCGCCATGGGCGCAATCATGGCTGGCGGCACATTGGGCATTCTTATCCCACCCTCCATTCTCGCTATCATCTATGCGGTTGTAGCTGACCAGTCCGTTGGTGAGTTGTTTGTCGGGGCTGTTTTTCCCGGCCTGATGTTATCGGGAATGTACATTCTTTATGTCACCGTTCGCTGCTACATAAATCCCGAACTGGGTCCGGCAATTCCTGTCCAGGAGCGCATCAGCATTCGCGAAAAATTCCAGTTGATGCGCAAAATGGCGGCACCCATCATGCTTATTCTTGTGGTGTTTACGGCCCTGTTTTCAGGTGCTGCAACCCCGGTTGAGGCGGCGGGTATTGGTACGTTTGGTTCGTTCATTGTTGCTGCCCTGCATGGTCAGCTCGATTGGCGTACCGTGCGCGAAGCCTGTATTACCACGCTGAAAGCTTCATCGATGGTCATCTGGATCATGTTTGGTGCGACCATCTTTGTTGGCCTTTATGTGCTGGAAGGCGGGCAGCAGTTCGTTACCGGCGCACTGGAAGCTACCGGCCTTGGTCGCTGGGGCATTTTGATCCTGATGATGTTGATACTGATTATCCTGGGCATGTTCCTCGATTGGGTCGGTATTTTGCTGCTGGCAGTGCCGATCTTTGTTCCCATTATCAAGGATCTGGGTTTTGACCCGCTGTGGTTTGGTGTGCTTTATCTGGTGAATATGCAGATGAGTTTCCTGTCGCCACCATTTGGCTATGCGCTGTTTTATCTGCGTGGTGTGGCGCCATCATCAATACCGATGTCGGATATTTTCAAATCGGCCCTGCCGTTTCTTGCTATCCAATTGTTTGGTTTGACGATATTGATGATTTTCCCAAAAATCATCACCTGGCTGCCGGGTATCGTTTACGGATGATCAATCGGGGTCTGGAGTCTCGGTTTTCAATATGCCATTGAGTACCAGGTCAACATGCGCGTCGAGGAATTTATCCGGTGCGATTGATTGTTGATCTTCGAACGTCATTTTCCAGACTGCCGCCATCAGGGCAGGTGCCATTATAACGATTGGCAGATCAGTGGCAGCGCCCGGGCGGATTTCACCAGCAGCGATACCCCGATCAATAATGCGCTTGAGCATTTTTTGCCCGTTCCTGACACCTTCGCGATGATATAGTTTGGGCAGTTGAGGAAACTTTCTGCCTTCAGTAATTATTATTCTCAATAAAATATGCAACTTGCCATGGACAAGATTGGCATGGATTACCTTAAACAGATGGGTGAGTAACTGGCGTGTTGTGCCCTGATAGCCATCAATAACATCGTCAATCTGCTCAAATATCGGAGTTGCATAGGATAGAACTGCGGCCAGAAACAATGCTTCTTTATCGTCGAAATATCGATAAATAGTGCCTTTTGCGATGCCTGCACGCTTTGCAACATCATCCAGGCGCGTGCCGTCAAAGCCGTTTTTTGCAAATTCATGCAGGCCTGCCTCAATGATTTCCCCAGGGCGGGCCTCTTTGCGTCGCTTGACGGGTGGTTTAGTATCAAGTCGCGGTGACATTTATCAGTGTTTTCGATAGTGACTTTTGAGTCATTTACGTTGCTAGGACTTAGCATCCATGATAATGACTTTTCAGTCAATAACAATTATTGATGAAATCAGTATTGCCTGCAACCGAAGCAATGAGATTAAATATGAGCAGTTCGCCGCATAATGCCAATGATAATCTGGAAGCAGGGCAAAAATCGCAAGCTTCTCCTGATGAGAGTAATTTGCCGTTATTGGTAAATAACAAAGCTCAAACCAATGGGAAGACTTCTTCTTTACCGTGGCGGATTTTGCGAAAAATTCGGTTTGTTCCGTTGATTTTCCTGTTTGCGGCAACCGTTGGGACCGTTGCGCTATATTTTCAACCGCCCGGTATCAAATTTATTATGCGGGTACTAAATCTTGAGCCGGGCGGGGGTACACAAACACCTATCGCTATTCCGGCCAATCCACGTCCCTCAGCAACAGATGCAGCATTGCTGGCTGAAAAACAGAACCGGAAAATTGTTGGCCTGGGAAAATTGCTGCCGGAGGGAAATGTCAGAACAGTGGCCCCACCTTTTGGTGCAGGCGATGCACGAATTGCGAAACTCAGCGTGGAAGAAGGTGACAGTGTTGCGGCGGGTGATCTGTTGGCGGTTCTTGATAATGAAGCCAGCCTGAAAGCAAATGTGGATAATGCCACCTCAAATATCTCGGTGCGCCGTGCAACATTGGAGCAAATCAAGAATTCAGTTCTTATCAGCAGTGATGAAACAAGCGCTTTGCTGCAGCGGGCAAAGAGCGCCCTGCAAAATGCCCAGGCAGATTTTGAGCGAACTGATACTTTGTTTAAACGCGGGTTTACAACCAATTCGGTGCTTGATCAGAAACTGTCTGTGCGTGATCAGGCGCAAGGCGAGGTGCAACGGTTGACTGCGACACTTGCAAGATTTCAGGTGAAATCGATTGATGAGCAACCTGATGTTGTGGTCGCGGCACGAAATCTTGATGCGGCTGTCAGTGAATTGAACAGGGCCAAAAGCGATCTGGCCAAATCAATGGTAGTGGCGCCAACCGGTGGCGTAATTCTGAAAATCCACGTGCGTGCGGGTGAAAGGCCCGGGACAAAAGGAATTCTTGATATTGGCAATATCAAAAAAATGACGGCCGATGTTGAGGTTTATCAAACGCAGATTGGTGCAGTGGTTCTGGGTGCTCTTGTTGAAATGAGTGCGGAGGCACTGCCACGCAAACTGACTGGCACGGTGACAAAAATCGGGTTGGAAGTGGCTAATCAGGAATTGATTGATTCAAGTCCTGCAGCCAATACCAATGCCCGAGTAGTAATTGTTACCGTGACACTGGATGAACCTTCATCAGATGCGGCAAAACGATTTACCAACCTGCAGGTGCTGGCGCGTATCGAGGTTCCGGCAAAATGACAGGATTTCTCACCAGATTGCTGGGGCGTCTGCCAATTGGCTGGCTGCAACTTGTGCATAACCCGGCCAGGCTTGCAGCGGCTATCGCCGGCGTGGCTTTTGCCAATATTCTGGTGTTTATGCAATTGGGATTTCTTGGCGCTTTGATTGAAAGCGTCAAATTGCCCTATGATGTGATGAATGCTGATTTTTTTGTATCTGCATCCGATATGAATACGCTTTCTGATGGCAGTCCAATTCCCCGTCAGAGAATGTTTGAAGCCCTTTCTGTGCCGGGTGTTGCAGCTGCAACGCCGGTATTTTTGGCCAAACTGGAATGGAAACAACAAGACGGGACATTGCGTACCCTGGACATTTTTGGCGTTGATCCTTCTGCCAGGGCTTTCAATTCAGATGATATCAATAATTCTCTGGAGGGGATCACTTTATTGGATCATGCAATAATCGATCGTAAAAGCCGCAATGTATCCAAGGATATTTTTACCCGCATTGAAGCGGGCACACCGTTGGTATTTGAATCGCGCGGGCGTACATTGAATGTTTATGATACATTTGAAATTGGCGGCGGATTTATTGCTGACGGCTATATAATAGTCTCAGACCAGACCTTTCTCAGGCTCTTTCCCCAAAGGACATCTGGTGCTCCGAATTACATTTTTGTTACGCTGGAAGAAAATGCTAACCGCGAGGAAACAATGCAGCGGTTGCACGAACGGCTGCCTGCCTATGATACCAGTGTTTATACGGTGGCGCAGGCGGTGGCCAGGGATCAGAATTTTCAAACCACTCAAAAGCCGGTCGGGTTGATATTCGGGTTTGGCATTATCATGGGTATTATGGTTGGCATCATTATTGTCTACCAGGTGCTTTCAACTGATGTTGCAGACCAACTGCGCGAATATGCAACATGCAAGGCTATTGGCTATCCGCAGAAGTTCTTTTTAGGGATTGTGTTTGAAGAGGCATTTCTGCTGGCGATCTTCGGATTTATTCCCGGGGTTCTGATATCTCTTGGCCTTTATGGTCTGGTTGCAAACGTGACCGGTTTACCGCTAGTGATGCCGTTTTCGAGGCCTGCCATTGTGCTTGTGGGTACGATAGTCATGTGTGGATTATCAGGTGCAATTGCCACCCGCCGCCTTGCTAAAGCCAACCCTGCAGATTTGTTTTAGGGGTTGGGATATGGATTGGACAAGCCGAAAACCTGATGAGGAATTGGATATCGACTACTCGATAGTCGTTAAGGATCTGGACCATTTTTATGGTCAGGGTGAAGCGCGCATACAGGTGCTGTTTGATATTAATATCAGCATTGAACGGGGCAAACTGACGATATTGCGCGGGGCTTCTGGTTCAGGCAAGACAACATTGCTGACTTTGGTTGGCTGTTTGCGTCGGGTCGAGGAGGGGAGCGTGAATTTGCTGGGCACTGAATTGAACAACGCAAATGAAGATGCGCTGGTGTTTTCGCGTCGGCGTCTGGGGTTTATTTTTCAGGCACACAATCTGCATGAAAGCCTCACAGCCATACAAAATGTGCGTATGGGGCTGGAGGTGCACGGTAAAGAGGCAACTAAAAACTGGCAGGTGGCGGCTGAACATTTATTGACGCTTGTTGGTCTGAAAGACCGTTTACATTATTTGCCAGGTACGCTTTCAGGTGGACAAAAACAACGGGTGGCGGTAGCGCGGGCGCTGGTGGGAAATCCGGATGTTGTGTTTGCTGACGAACCAACTGCCGCACTCGATAGCGAAAGCGGTTTACAGGTGGTCACCATGCTAAAACAACTTGGCAAGGAGCGTGGCACTACAACTTTGATGGTGACCCATGATGATAGAATTTTGAATCTGGCTGATCGCATCATAACGATTGATGAGGGGCGGATTATCGCGGATGTTGTGCCGCAAAATTGAACTCACGATACCGCAATACAGGTTCAAGCCGACGGCTTTATACCTTCCTGTCTGATATTTATCCCGCATGTAGCACGCAGCTCATGAGGATAAAATTCGAGTTGACATAACAACCAAATATTGCCTAGCGTGGGCGGGCTGTATAATCAGCATAAATAGTAAGCTATGTTGACGATTTTTCAGTACGCTGTAAATGCCGCGTATATTCAATGCAAAATCAGATGTGGCTTAAATGGGAGGAGAAAATCATGTCTACATATTTGTTAATTCACGGGGGGTGGCACGGTGGATGGTGCTGGGACAAGGTCAAGCCTTTGCTTGAGGCGAAGGGCCATACTGTTATGGCACCGGATCTGCCGGGCCATGGCGATGACAAGACGCCTCTCAGCGAAGTGACGCTTGATCTTTATGCGCGTGCAACCGTTGATTTTGCGTCCAAAGCATCTGAACCGGTGATTGTCGTTGGCCATTCCATGACCGGCCTCAGTAATTCGCAGGCCGTAGAATTTGCCCCGGAAAAATTCAAGGCTCAGGTGTTTATGGCGGCATTTTTACTGTCCAGCGGACAGTGTCTGCTTGACCAGGCGCAGCCGGACACCGAAAATCTTGTGTTGCGCAATCTGACTTTTTCGGAAGATCAATCCACCATGACATTCAATCAGGATGCTCTGAAAGATGCGCTCTACAACTGCTGCTCGGATGAAGATATTAATTGGGCAAAATCAAAACTTGGCCCTCAGGCATCTGCACCGTTTGCGACGCCGGTTCAGCTGAGCGAGGAGCGCTGGGGACAGGTTCCAAGATATTATATCAACTGCCTGCAAGATTGGGCCATAACGCCGAAATCACAAAAGGCCATGTACACAGCAAACCCCTGTAAAGAGGTTTTTGTCATGGACACTGATCACTCGCCGTTTCTGTCGCAACCCGAAGAACTGGTAAAGCATCTGGATTCGATCTAGTCCCACGCATTCCAGAGTTTTGAAACAAGCCTGACCACGGTTAATTGCCAAACAGTAAATCAAGAATTGTTCGCGGCTTTTTTTGCTGCTGGCCCAGTTCTATTGGCGGCTGGATTGCGCCGGTAGATTGTCTGGTTGTTGAAACGGGGACAATCGGCCGCGATTTAGGAACGGATGCCACCAGCGGGGTGAAGTTTCCCGGTAGATTTTCAACGGGTACATTACTGTGGGCAAATTGCATGAATTTTGCCCAGGTTCTGGCTGGCAGTCCGCCGCCGGTGACTTTTGTTGTTGGGGTGCCATCGTCGTTACCATACCAGATGCCGGTGGTCAGATTTGCCGTATAGCCGATAAACCAGCCATCGCGCGATTTTTGTGAAGTGCCGGTTTTACCTGCGGCGGGCCAGTTTCTCAGACGGGCATTTTTGCCGGTGCCTGATTGCAGAGCAGTAGTGAGCATCATATTCATCATGCCAAGTTCGCGTTGACGAACAACGCGGATTTGGGGATTTGTTTTTCGCTCGAACAATATTTTGCCATCGCTGGTCGATATGCGCTTGATGAGAAACGGTTCTGCGCGATAGCCTCCATTTGCAAAAGGTGTGAAGGCTGAAGTCAATTCCAGCAGGCTGGTTTCTGAGGTGCCAAGTGCGATGGAGGCGTTGTTTGAAATTTTAGATTCAATTCCAAGGCGACGAGCCACTTTGATTACTGTGCCGGGGCCGGTCTCCATAACCAGTTGCGCTGAAATTGTATTTAATGAAATTGACAAAGCTTTGGTGAGGGTAACTTCGCCGCGATATTTTTTGTCATAGTTTTCAGGTGTCCATTTGCCAATGCGCACAGGCGCATCGTTGCGAATGGAGGTCGGGGTTCTGCCCGCTTCCAGTGCTGCCAGATACACAAACGGTTTGAAGGCGGAGCCGGGTTGTCGTTTTGCATCGGTGGCGCGGTTGAACTGGCTTTCGGCATATTCTTTGCCACCGACAAGAGCGCGGATTGCGCCGGTGCCATCAAGAGATACGAGCGCGCCTTGTTTTACGGTTTTTTGTTCGCCATTGTCTTTGAGGGTCTGATAAATCAATTGACCGGCTTTTTTCTGCAAGTCCATATCGATGGTGGTGGCGATGATCAGATCGTTTTGCATTTCACCCAGTAGTTGCCTGGCCTGTTTCATCACCATGTCAGCGACATAGTTTTGTGAACCGCTCAGATAGCGCTTGGCCTTTTTTGCCTGCATGGTAAGCGCAGTGGCGCTTTCCAGATCGCTGATAAAACCTTCACGCCGCATGGAGTCCAGTACCAGGCTGGCGCGTTCATTGGCCAGTTTTTGATTGCGTAAAGGCGAAAACCGCGATGGTGCCTTGAGGACACCGGCTAAAATGGCAGCTTCAGCAAGATTGACATTTCTTGCTGATTTTCCGAAATATTTCTGCGAAGCGGCATCTACACCGTAGCTGCCAGAACCGAAATAGACGCGGTTGAGATATAGTTCAATTATTTCATCTTTGCTAAAGCGTGATTCCAGCCAAAGCGCTAAAATGGCCTCCTGTATTTTTCTTCCCAGAGTTCGCTCGGGCTTTAAGAACAGGTTTTTTGCCAATTGCTGGGTAATGGTGGAGCCGCCCTGAACCAGACGTCTGGCCATAACATTGGCACCCATGGCACGCGCCAGACCTATCGGGTCGATGCCAAAGTGATATTTAAAACGACGGTCTTCGATAGCAATTACTGCTTTTGGAATATAGGGCGACATTTCGCCCAGGATCATAGCAGCACCGCCGGTTATTCCGCGGTTGGCGAGCAATTCACCATCAACGGCAACGATGCGGGCGTTAGGAGGTCGATCGGGCACTGCCCAGACATCTGTGTTTGGCAACTTTAAAGCGTGCCAGCCAATAACACCGGCCCCAAATACACCAATCCAGACGCTGGCGACAAGGGACCAGTAGATTGTTTTGCCGATCAATCTGGAAAGAAAGCCTCGGCTCTTTCTCGAAGAGCGACGTTTTCTCCGGGTTGATACAGGCGCTTTTACGGGAGAATTTCTGGAAGTTGAGGATTTACGGGAACGGCCTGGCGTATCAAAAACAGGTTCAATACGTTTGGTGGATTTTTTCTGTTTGGCCATTTACGCAATACACTCGCTGGAAATGAAACACTTGAATGGTAATTTTTTCGTATTTCCTGGCTGTGAATTTAAAGGGTGTGGTTTAACGGGTCGTAAAGGATAGGGATGATCGAAGTGGAAAATCGCTGATTATCGGTGAAATATCGAATATTCAAACGGGGTGGTTAATCAATGCTTACAAAGCGAGAGATGGCTTGTTGTCATGTTATTTTTAATCAGGAAAAATGTGCCAGCGGGCTGCTGCGGCTGGGTTGGCGGGTAGGGATTGGCGCCACAGCAGCCCACTTTGGCTTTGTATAAAACCAGCATTGGGGACCGGTTTTATACGGCTTTTGCGACTGGGGGACATGTCACAAAAACCCGTACCGAAAGATCGGCACAACTTGCACATGGGGTGTATCATTGCCAATATCAAATCAATGGCGATCACTGTGGCGTGAATTGTGCATTAAATTTTGGTAATTATTTAGGGTCCTGACCCTCGGACTTTTCCAGTGAATACAAAAACCCATGAATATTCAGCCAGTATTGAATGGACTGGAAACACCGGTGAAGGCACCAGTGGATACAAGTCTTATTTGCGAAACTGGGAATTGGCGAGTGATGGTAAACCTGTGGTTTTGGGCTCCAACGATCCGGTATTAGGGGGCGATGTTACAAAATATAATCCGGAGGATTTGCTGGTAGCTTCGGTCGCGTCCTGCCATATGTTATGGTATCTGCATTTATGCGCAGTGGCTGGAGTTGTTGTTACCTCATACCGTGACAGGCCGTTGGCAATTGGAGAAATGGAGCCAAATGGCAAGGGATGTTTCAAGTCAATTACACTTCGCCCGAAAATCATGATAACGCGGGACAGCGATGTTCAAAAGGCTCACGCTTTGCATGAGGATGTCCATCAATATTGTTTCATTGCGCGTTCCATCAATTTTCCGGTGGATTTTGAACCTGAAATCACTAAAGCTTAAGTTCAGGAATCTAACCGGAGAGCAGCATGAAATCTGGAGATCATCTTTTTCTTGTCGATGGCTCGGCCTATATTTTTCGTGCCTACCATGCATTGCCACCTTTAACGCGAAAATCGGATGGTTTGCCGGTGGGTGCAGTTGCTGGTTATTGCAATATGATCTGGAAACTGGTGCAGGATGCGCGCGATACTTCGGTGGGTGTTACGCCGACGCATTTCGCGGTAATTTTTGACTATTCCTCAAAGACATTCCGCAATGAGATTTATCCTGAATACAAAGCCAACCGCGAAGCGCCACCGGAGGATTTGCGGCCACAATTCGGGCTGATACGCAAAGCCACACGGGCATTCAATCTGCCATGTATTGAAGCCAAGGGTTTTGAAGCGGATGACCTGATTGCCACTTATGCCCGCCTGGCCAAAGAGGATGGTGCAGATGTGACAATCATATCTTCGGACAAGGATCTCATGCAACTGGTTGATGAACGCGTGGTGATGTATGACCAGATGAAAGACCGCCGTGTGGGACCGCATGAAGTGCGCGAGAAATTTGGCGTTGGTCCTGAAAAGATGATTGATTTGCAGGCGCTGGCCGGGGATTCCACGGACAATATTCCAGGTGTGCCGGGCATTGGCCCCAAAACCGCAGCACTTCTTTTGGAAGAATATGGTGATCTGGAGACTTTGCTGGAGCGGGCCGGGGAAATAAAGCAAAACAAGCGCCGCGAAAACCTGATTGAATTTGCCGATCTGGCACGATTGTCGAAACGACTGGTGACGTTGAAGCAGGATGTGGAGCTGGAAGTTCCTTTAGAAGATTTTGTTTTGCATCCGCCGGACGGGCCGAAGCTTATTTCGTTTTTGAAAGCGATGGAATTCAGATCGATTACCAAAAAAGTAGCTGGTGATACGCATACGGATGCTGATGAGATCGAAGCGGAAACGGTCGAGGTTGACGGTTATTCCACGGCTCGCGGCCCTGATCTTGATGCGCAGGGAGCGGATATATTTGGTGCTGGTATCACGCCTGTAGAATTTGCGGAAAATATTGCAGCAAGCGCTGCCAGTGAAACGATTGATTCATCGGCATATGAATGTGTTCGCACTAAAGAGCAACTTTCCCAGTGGATGGAGCGCATTCGTGAAGAGGGTCTCGTTGCGGTGGATACGGAAACTAATTCACTGGACCCGATGCGTGCTGAGCTGGTTGGCATCTCTCTGGCAACCCAACCTGGAACGGCTTGTTATATTCCAATCGGCCACAAATCAGGCCAGGATGATTTACTGGGTGGAGGGATGGTTGAAAACCAGTTGCCGCTGGAAGTCGCACTTGAGATGTTAAGGCCGATATTTGAGGATGCTTCTATTCTCAAGATTGGCCAGAACATGAAGTTTGACTGGCTGATATTCTCCCAGCAGGGTGTGGAACTGGTGTGTCTGGATGACACGATGTTACTATCCTACGTGCTTGATGCAGGTCGCGGTAAACACAATATGGATGAGTTGGCGCGCAAGTGGCTGAACCATAATTGCACCTCCTATAAGGAACTCACCGGTAGCGGCAAATCAAAAATCACCTTCGATTTTGTCGATATCGATAAAGCAACACACTATGCGGCTGAAGATGCAGATATTACGCTTCGTTTGTGGCAGGTATTAAAACCGCGACTGGCGGCGGAAGGCATGGCATCCGTTTATGAGCGGCTGGAGCGCCCGCTGATTGAGACTATTGCACGTATGGAAGCCAGAGGTATTCAGGTTGACCGCCAGATATTGTCGCGTCTCTCAGGGGAACTGGCTCAGGCGGCGGCAGGGCTTGAAGCGGAAATTCATGAACTTGCCGGGGAGAGTTTCAATATTGCTTCGCCTAAACAAATGGGTGAAATTTTATTTGGAAAGCTCAATCTGCCTGGGGGAAAAAAAACCAAGACCGGGCAGTTTTCCACTTCCGCTCAGGTATTGGAGGATTTGGCGGCGGAGGGGCATGAACTGCCACGAAAAATCGTATTCTGGCGGCAACTCACCAAGCTTAAATCTACCTATACGGACGCGTTGCCGGAATTTATCAATCCAGATACCGGTCGCGTTCATACCTCTTATTCGATGGCATCCACTTCCACTGGCAGGCTTTCGTCTTCTGATCCGAATTTGCAGAATATTCCTATTCGCACAGAAGAAGGGCGCAAAATTCGCACGGCGTTTGTTGCCAATAAGGGCAACAAACTTTTATCCGCTGATTATTCGCAGATTGAACTTCGGGTGCTGGCGCATATTGCCGATATCGACCAGTTGAAGCAGGCTTTTGCCGACGGGCTTGATATCCATGCGATGACAGCCAACGAAATGTTCGATGTTCCCATTGAAGGCATGGACCCGATGGTGCGGCGGCGGGCCAAAGCAATTAATTTTGGCATAATCTATGGCATTTCGGCATTCGGGCTGGCCAATCAGCTGGGCATCAGCCGCACGGAGGCATCAGACTATATCAAGAAATATTTTGAGCGTTTCCCGGGTATTCAGGATTATATGGAGAACACCAAGAAATTTGCCCGCGACAATGGTTTTGTGGAAACGATATTCGGGCGCAAGGCCTATTATCCGGAAATAGCCTCACCCAATCCACAAATGCGGGCCTTCAATGAACGTGCGGCTATCAATGCGCCTATTCAGGGATCGGCTGCTGATATTATACGTCGGGCGATGGTGCGGATGGATGCAGCACTTGGGGCTGCTAATCTGGGAGCACAGATGTTGTTGCAGGTGCATGATGAACTGATATTTGAACTGCCAGAGGGAGAAGTTGAAGCGACTGTTCCGGTTGTGTCAAAAACCATGGAAGATGCACCGTTTCCAGCGCTTGATCTAAAAGTTGCACTGAAAGTTGATGCCCAGGCAGCTGACAACTGGGATGAGGCGCATTAGCGCACGTCCATTACTGACGTTACTGCACCTTTGATGACGCCCCAGGCGGTTGAGCCGAATATTGCGCGATAAATTCTTGAATGATTGTCGTCGGGCACAACGATGATGCCGTGATTGGCTCCTGCCTTGATTATCTGGGTGACCGGGTCGCCGATGGCTGTTGTCACCCGTTTTACTTCTATTCCCAACCCGTTGAGTAAATCGCGGCCTTTATTGTTGATATCCTGGGCCTTTTTGCGCGAAGCCTCATCGCGAGCGACTGCAAACAAGGTTATGGGCTGGTTGACGGAGTGGGCTAAAACAGCTGAGCGGCGCACTGCGCGCATGGCGTGTTTGGAGCCATCATTATAGATGAGAAAACCGGAATTTTTCAGGCTGATTTCACGTGCTACCAGCACCGAACAAGGTGCCAGACCGGTGACACGCTGTACGACGCCTGAATCAAATATGGATTTGAATTCTCCACGCCAGCGTGCGGGTTCATTGATTATAATCAGGTTATAGGGACCATGTTCGTACTGGTCGAGAATGCCCGCTGCAACGTCC
>JAKISV010000201.1 GCA_021648425.1 Rhizobiaceae bacterium | reverse complement strand
GCCTTTTTACGCGTATCGGCTACCACGTTTTCATCCGGGATGGCCGCATCGCTCATCGGGCTTTGAGCAGGTGTTGACTTTAGCGGTGTTGTTAAACGGGGCCTGGTGCGGGCAGTATTATCTTTGCGCACATCCATTTGCTTTTTGAATTCGGCAAACCGATCAACGGGCGCATCTTCCAGCGCCAAATCAACACCTGCATGTTTATACCAGTGAAGCAATTCAATGGGCGAATATTGTGGATTGTGTGAAGATTGCTCAGTCATAACCACGATTACATACACGCAGATGAGCCGGTAATAAACCGTTTGTGTCGTATATTGCCTAATAACCGGCTCTTTATGGTGTATAAACAGGAAGGTTACACTCAAGTTTGATTGACGTTTACGTAATTCAATACTAAATGTCATGCAGAGCGCCCTGCCCTACATTTTAACAGTTACTTCGGAGAAAAAACATGACTGATGCGCAAGAGCCGGTTGAAGCGGCGGAACGTGAAAGCATGGAATTTGACGTGGTGATTGTCGGTGCAGGGCCTGCGGGTCTGGCGGCGGCCATTCGTTTGAAGCAAATTGATGAAAACCTCTCCGTGGTGGTGCTGGAAAAAGGCAGTGAAGTGGGTGCGCATATTCTTTCAGGGGCAGTTGTTGACCCTGTGGCGATTGATAAGCTACTGCCTGACTGGCGAAAAGAAGACGGGCATCCATTTAAGACGCCGGTAAAAAAAGACATATTTTACCTGCTCACCAAAACCGGTAAATTGCGCCTGCCCAATTTCGCGATGCCGGGACTGATGAATAATCACGGCAATTATATCGTTTCACTGGGCAATGTGTGCCGATGGCTTGGGGAAAAGGCTGAAGCACTTGGGGTTGAGATTTATCCAGGTTTTGCCGCTGCTCATGTTTTATATGACGGCGATAAGGTTGTTGGTGTGGCAACGGGTGATATGGGATTGCTGGCCGACGGCACGCCCGGCCCCAATTTTGAACGTGGTATGGCGCTGCTGGGAAAATATATACTGATTGGCGAAGGTGTGCGCGGGTCGCTGGCCAAGGAAATAATCAATAAATATGACCTGTCCAAGGGTCGTGACCCTCAGAAATTTGGCCTTGGTATCAAGGAATTGTGGGAAGTCAGCGATGAACAGCATCAGCCGGGCCTGGTGCAGCATTCTTTTGGCTGGCCGCTGCACAAAAATGATAGCGGTGGTTCGTTCCTTTATCATCTGGAGAATAATCAGGTTGCAGTGGGGTTTGTTATCAATCTCAACTACAAAAACCCATATCTGTCACCGTTTGAGGAATTCCAACGCTTCAAAACCCACCCGGCAATCAAGGGCGTGTTTGAAGGGGCCAAGCGGGTTTCTTATGGCGCGCGGGCAATTACCGAGGGCGGCTGGCAGTCAGTGCCGAAGGTTTCATTTCCCGGAGGTGTGTTGATTGGGTGTTCTGCGGGATACATGAATGTGCCGCGTATCAAGGGTTCGCACAATGCGATGTTATCGGGCATGTATACGGCCCAAGCAGTGGCTGAGGCATTAGCTGCCGGGCGAACCGGGGATGAATTAAGCCAACTGGATGAGAGCTGGAAATCCACTGAAATCGGCAAGGATTTGAAAAAAGTCCGCAACACCAAGCCCCTATGGACCAAATTCGGCACGCCGCTTGGCATCATGATTGGCGGCATTGATATGTGGTGTACCAGCCTGTTTGGCGGCTGGTCGCTGTTTGGTACGATGAAACATGACAAGGCGGATTATCAGTGCCTGGAACCAGCCAGCGAACATCAGAAAATAGATTATCCAAAACCGGACGGGAAACTGACTTTTGACCGGCTGTCATCGGTTTATCTGTCCAATACCAATCATGGGGAAGACCAGCCTCCCCATTTGAAGCTGCTTGATAAAGATCTGCAAAAAACCAGTGAACACGATATTTTTGCAGGGCCATCGGCTCGCTACTGCCCGGCAGGGGTATATGAGTGGGTTGAAGAAGGGGGGGATGACAGGTTTGTTATCAACTTCCAGAACTGCGTTCACTGCAAGACATGTGACATCAAAGACCCCAACCAGAATATCAACTGGACCTGTCCACAGGGCGGCGAAGGGCCGGTTTACGGCAATATGTAAGTAGCGGATAATCGAGATTATCGGGCTAAATTTATCAACCGGGCTGTTCGTGCTTCACAGGGCGCTGATCAAGTTTCATGACACACATTTGTATGTCAGTTTACCGGCCTTCAAATTAATGATGGAGTTGCAAACTACCATCAATAATTGGAGAAACCGATGATGAAGAAACTTATCGCAGCCACCGCAGTTGTATTGTTCATGTCCGGCGCTGCCTTTTCGCAGGAAATGAAAATGTGCGACGACAAAACCGTTAAAATGGTAATGGCCGAAGTCGAAGGTGCGCCGACAGATAAAAAAGAAATGGCGATGGCTGAATTCAACAAAGCCAAAATGGAAATGGAAGCCAGCAATTCCAAAGATTGCGCCAAACATCTGGAGAAGGCATCCAAGCTTTCAATGAAGCCTTAATTTGTGAAAACGGGTGTGCCGGGCTTTTTGGGTTCGGCACATTTCCCGGGAAGAATCATTTGAATTTTGCTATTATAAATTTGAACCGGTGATATTGGCGATATCAGCTAATGTCATGATTTGATTCCGGTATTCCATATATCTTACTGTTATTATTTAACTTTTGTTCTTCACCTGCAATAATTCCGACCTTTAGATGTGGACAGAATGTCGCAGTTTTTAATATTCCATTCTTTGAATATTCGAATATACTAATGTATATAAGGGAGCTGGTGAACAATGTTGTTTGGCAGGCCGAGGTTAGTCGGAAAGGGAATATTAAAATGAAAAAAGTTCTTATTACGCTTGGAGTTGTTGTTGCAGTTGCCATGGGTGCGAATGTTGCAAACGCACAAAAAGACACTGAACAGAAAACCGGGTCCGGTTGGTCAATCGGTGGACTGAATATTCCAAATCCATTTGCAAACGCAAAAGATGCGACCCCTGTTGTTGAGGCGGTTGAAGAAGAAACCAGCAATCCGCTGACTGCACTTAAAGTGCCTGAAGCATTGTCTGAAATCAAAATTCCTGAGGCAATTAAAAACCTGAACATCGGTGAAACTCTGGCCGGTATCAAATTGCCCGAAGCTTTGGCCAACATCAAACTTCCTGAGGCCCTTGCCAATGTGCGTTTTGCCAATCCTATAGATCCCTCAACCTGGTGGGATGGAGCAGACCATTCTAAATATACGCCGGGTGAAACCATGGCATTCAATTTTGGCGATCCGGAATTCTGGATGAGCATCCCTAATCCCAAAACCCATTCAGGCATGCATGGTGCAATTACCAATCCGGCAAACTGGGCGCAGTTTTTCAAACGTGAAAGCTATGCCAACATGGTGAACCGCGAAGTGCTTGGTAAGTGGCTGGAGAAAGATTCCTACGCTGTTATGCTTGATCCGCAAACCTACGCCTACTGGATGCAGCCTGGCGCCTATCAGCACTTGATCAACAAAAATCACTATAAACAATTGCTGGAAACTTCTGCTTACAGCACTCTGGTGGATACGGCCCTGAATAATGTTGGCCTTACCTTCAAAGCGCCTGAAGATGCAACCAGCATTGAAGGTTGGTTTAATTCAATTACCAAAATTGAAGAAGTGTCAAAAATCTAGTTTTGCACTTCACTCTGACATTAATACCGGCACCGTCATTTGATTCATGATGGTGTTGGTGACACCGCCAAAAGCCCTTTCGCGCAGGCGTGAGTGACCATAGGCTCCCATCACCAGCAAATCTGCTCCGGCTTCCGTCAGGTAGTTCAGGATGACCGTACCAGCTGATAAATCTGAAAAATATTGACGATCGATTGAAGTTTTGATGCCGTGGCGTTCAAGGTGGGCAGCAATATCGGCACCGGGGTTTTCGCCATGAGCGCTGGCGCGTTCTTCGGGATTGACAACAAGAACGATTACCTCGGCCCTGTCTTTGAGCAAAGGCAGGGCATCGTTCAAGGCGCGGGCGGCTTTTTTGCCTCCGTCCCAGGCGATAACCGCTTTGCGTATTTTCATATTGGGTCGTCCAATATAAGGCACCGTATAGACCGGCCTGCCAGAGGCAAATAATACCCCGTCAAGCAGGGTTTCATGAAAACCGGTATCTTCCTCTTCAGGATCAGGTTGCCCCATAAAGGTGATGTCGGCATGGCGGGCATGGTATGCCAGTCGGGCTGGTGCACGCGCAACATTGCAAGTGACTATTTCACTGGCATATTCAACGCCGGCTTTTTCAGCAGCTGTTTCAAACCTGTCGATAATCTCAACTGCCGATTTATCAACAACCCCCTGCTGGGCAACGCCAAAATCAATGGGATATTCAACTCCCACATCGGTTGGAA
>JAKISV010000200.1 GCA_021648425.1 Rhizobiaceae bacterium | reverse complement strand
GCGGGATTTGTTTTCTGGCGAATTTTCCAAGAACAAACACGTTGCCAACCATGACAAATAGCAGGCCCGCACCGGCCAGCAGGTTCATTTGATAATTTTCAACATATGACGAGATTACCAGGGCAATTACCGGGAACATCACGGTTGCATAACCGGCACGGTCTGAACCAATGCGCCCAAGTAATGTGAGGTAGGCGGCGAATGCAATTACCGAAGAAACCAGTGCCAGAAAAATCAACGACCCCATGTAGGAGATGTTCCAATCGATAATGAACTGATCGCCTTGAGCTACAGCAATAATAAAGGAAGCAATTGCGCCATAAGTCATTCCCCAGGCACTGGCGGAAATGATGGGGATATTTGCTTTTTGCAAGGAGGTGGAAATCAGGTTACCGGTGCAGAAAAACAAAGTGCCGATGATGCAAAGCGCCAGACCAAACAGCGCATTGGCATCAAATGTCTGCCGGGCAATGACTGGCCAGAACATCATGGCAATGCCGATCATGCCCAGTATCGCACCAATAATCATATTGGCTGTGGGGCGAAGCCCTAAAAACATCATTGCCAGAAATATATTGAATATTGCTGCCAGGGAAAACACTACCGATAAAAGGCCGGAAGCCAGATAGGCTGATGCATAATAAAACAGGGCAAAGTTCAGGCAGAACATGAATATGCCAAGGCCGGCAAATTTCAGATGCATCGCCAGTGGAAATTTCATAGGTACTTTTGCCAACAAGGCCCAAAGGAGCATGATTGCTGCGGCAATTATAAAACGCCACAATAACGATACCTGAACCGGAACAGTTCCCACCTGCAGTTTCAACGCATACCAGCTGGCGCTCCAGGACAGCACAGTGATAATATAAAGGATATAGTCATAAGACGTGAGCGCGGAGCGCACTTGCGGCGGCGCTGGAGGTGATTTGGTGGTAGACATTGTAGCATCCCGGGAGGTCTGACAGGGTTTGATGCTAGGGGAATAAGTGAATTGTGGGAAGCTGAAATCAACCACTTTTGAAATTAGTTTTACCTCAATATTTCGGGTTTTGTTTTGGCAACTAACGTTCGTTCGCTCATTAACCCACACCTTTCTCTCGCAAGGCGATAATAGCTATCCAGGAATAAACGCTGTCTTTGTATCCATATATCTTGACTGACATAATCCGTTTTTCATCCACTATTGTTTGTGATGGCGATGGTTGACAATTTCAAGCCAAGTTGCAATTCATTTCCCTTGTGAATTTGCAATTGCTCAGGGAGGAGTGGGTTTGAATTCCCCCAATCAGGTAAAGGCAAATGTGCCCCCTCCTTCAATAAGCGAAATCTTCAACGTTTTTGCCAAAATCGGCATCTTGTCCTTTGGCGGTCCGGCTGCACAGATATCGCTGATGCATCGCATGATTGTTGATGAGAAAAAATGGCTGGGGGAAAAACAATACCTCAATGCGTTGAGTTTTTGTATGCTGCTTCCAGGCCCTGAAGCGATGCAGTTGGCCACCTATGTGGGGTGGAGATTGCAGGGATTGATTGGCGGGCTGATTGCCGGGTTGCTGTTTGTCATTCCCGGCGCAATCGTTGTACTGGCATTGGCGGCGTTTTATTCGCTTTATGGCAATGTGGGTTTTGTCAGCGCGCTGTTTTTAGGCATCAAAGCGGCGGTGTTGATTATCGTTATTGAGGCACTGTTTAAAGTGTCGAAACGCGCGCTGAACGGCCTCGCCTATTGGATAATTGCCGGTCTGGCCTTTGTCGGCATATTCTTTTTAGCCCTGCCCTTTCCGTTGATTATTCTGATTGCCGCCCTGTTCGGGTTCTTCAGGTTGCCCGGCGCACCGGCCATTGCCGGAGAAATCAAACCGGTAACAACTTCGTTGTATTCTACCATATCTACTATCATCATATGGTTGTTGATCTGGTGGGTGCCGGTATTGCTGGTGGCACAATTCTCCGGCCAACCGATATTAACGGATATTGCGGCATTCTTTTCCAAACTTGCCGTGGTGACATTTGGCGGAGCATACGCGGTGCTGGCCTATATGGGGCAGGATGTGGTGAGTAATTTCGGCTGGCTTAGTGCTGGCGAAATGATGGACGGGCTGGGGCTGGCGGAAACCACACCGGGACCGCTCATTCTGGTAACTGAATTTGTCGGCTTTATTGCCGCTTTTCGCGAAGGCGGGATGGCGCTTGGGTTAGCCGGTGCAGTAGTGACGCTTTGGGTGACATTTGTGCCGTGCTTTTTGTGGATATTTGCAGGCGCGCCTTATCTGGAGTGGATATGCGCGCAACCCAGATTGAACGGTGCGCTGTCTGCTATCACAGCGGCTGTGGTCGGCGTCATTCTCAATCTTTCAATCTGGTTTGGCCTGCATGTATTCTTTGCGGATGTGACCAGAGAATTTATCGGTCCGCTCACGGTGTGGGTGCCGGACATTACCACGCTGGACTGGCGGGTTGTATTGCTTTCAATAATCAGCGGAATAATATTGTTGAAATATCACTGGAATCTGATGTGGGTATTGCTGATGGCGGCGGTTTTAGGCGTAATGTTGAGCGCTGTTTAAGCCAGACTCAATCCAAACCCGGACACCAGTCTGACAGCTTCACGGCCAGGGTTTTGGGAAGTAAAATGAATAATGTCGTTGGAGCGCGACGAGTTACTATTAGCTGAATCCGAAACGTCATTATATTTTGCTCCCAACAGGCGCAGGGCCTGCCTGGCAATGGGTTCGGCAGGATCAAGCCAGTCTACGGGCCAGGGCGCCACCTTTCTGAACTGATTAATCAGGAAAGGGTAATGGGTGCAGGCCAGCACAATAATATCTGTTCGCAGTCCATCGCGCTCAACAAAACAGGGCTCGATTTGTTTTTCAACAATCTTTAAATCCACACTGGCACCGGTGAGATAGGATTCAGCTATTTTTGCAAGTGATTTGGAACCAACAAGGCGCACATGGGCCTTATCAGCAAATTCAGCAATCAAATCACGGGTATATTGACGCTTCACGGTTCCTTGGGTTGCCAGCACTGAAAACAGGCCCGAAGAAGTTTGCTCCGCTGCGGGTTTAACTGCCGGTACGGTTCCAACAAAGGGGATATCAAAACGCTTGCGCAATTCATCAAGCGCAAGTGTTGAGGCGGTGTTGCAGGCAACAATCACCAGATCGGGGCGATATCGGGCAATGCCATCAGATATGACATTGATAATTTGCGGCACCAGTTTATCAGGTTCCCAGCCACCATAAGGGAATGCCGCATCATCGGCCAAATATACAATATTGGCAGCCGGCAACACTGCATGAACTTCACGCAGGATGGACAGGCCGCCCAGTCCGGAATCAAATACCATAATTGTCATGTTTTGCTGATACCAGCACTTGTCGGCAATTTCCAGAATATAGAGCCCGATAAAGGCTTTTTACTGCTACCCTGGCTGCGCAATGCCAATCGGCCGTTGTTCTGAAATTTGAATAACAGCCTCTTTCTGGCAAACAAGCGGGCGTATAACCACACAATTACAATGCCAAGGACAAATCCTGCCACCACATCGGATGGAAAATGCACACCGAGCACTGGCCGACTGACAGCAACGCTAATGCCGCCTAAAAAGAACAGCCAGCGCCAGCGCGGGAACAGCAATGCAAGCACCATGGCGATAGCGCCACCGGTGGTGGCGTGACCGGAGGGAAAGCTGGCGAATCTATAGGAATCTTCAAACGGAATGGAAAGCCAGATATTTGTATCAGGTGTAAATGCCGGACGCGCCCGCCCGATGGTATTTTTTAACAGAACTCCCAGCAGGCCGGAGATAGAAACCGCAGTGAACGTAAAATAGGAAAACAAAAATACGCGATGCCAAACCCGAAATTTATGGCCGGTAAATCTGCCTGCCTGCGAAAATGAAAGTGCAATCAGAATTACACCGCTGATAATTAATATCCATTCAACCTGCCCTGCCATAGTGATATATTGAAATATCTGGGGGAACTCTCTTCCCGGATCTCGTACAGAGGCAAGTAATAACGGATCTGCCCAGATAAAAAGCAGGTATATGATTGTTGCGAATATCAACAGCGCGCCAACTATGCCCGGTGTGACTGGAACAGCAGGATGGCTTGCAGTAATTTTGCGCGAAAACACAAATCGAAAATAATTCACGATATCAGAAGTCCAGGAATTGGTACCGGAATTCATTATATTTCCTTATTCATTCGCAATTAATTCTCAGCAGGCTAGCTGCCATTTTATCGGCAAACAAGATGCAAATATGTCTTAGTTTGAGAGATGAAATCTTGCAACAGTCAATTCGCATTCCAACAATTGTTTGAAAAACTATAGCTGATTCCCCGGCAGGTTTGAGCAATTTTCTGAAAGGAATTGAATAGAGTTGTTTACCCATGGGAATATTGGGATATATTACCCCTAATTGGGCTAAGCTATCGTGTAAGTAATGCCTGTA
>JAKISV010000012.1 GCA_021648425.1 Rhizobiaceae bacterium | reverse complement strand
GTTCCCTAACAGGCCACTAAGCAACTCGATCCCACGGCTGGATCATTTCTGTCATCCAATGTCCAACGTCGTACCAGTAGAAATTATTGGTGGACATAATTTTTCCACTGACTTTTGAAACAACAAAAGTTTTGACGGGAACACCATCTTTGATGTTCCCATTGACCAACAGACGCGTGAATTTTTCTTCGCAGGGTTCAGCAAAACCGGGCTGGGTTAAACCCATTAACAGCAAAGCTGTTGAAATTATCAGTTTCATTTTTTTCCTTTTACAACAACATATTGGTAGTTTCAAAAATGAAGTATATGGGAAAATAGTAGCTGGAAAGTATGATGTCAAATGGTGCATTTTTACTTGTATTTTATTCTCGCGCTAACGTGATTTCACCATGGTTGGTTGAATTGGTAATATTTTCGTGAAGACTATTGGTAAGTCGGGAGGATAATATGCTTAAAAAATTGTCTGGGTTAGCTCTGTTGACGGCGATGTTCATGGCATATCCCGCAACACTAATTGCTGAAGAAAACCGCAAGCCCAACAAATTGCTTGGCGTGGAATCTCCCTATCTGCAACAACATGTTTATAACGCTGTTGACTGGTATCCGTGGGGGAAAGAGGCTCTCGACAAGGCGAAAAATGAAGGCAAACTGATATTCCTGTCCGTGGGTTATTCAACTTGTTACTGGTGCCATGTGATGGCGCGTGAAAGTTTTGAGAATGATAAAATCGGCAAATTCCTCAATGACAATTTTGTTTCGATAAAACTCGACCGCGAGCGGCGTCCAGACCTTGATGAACAATACATGCTGGTGACCCAGGTGATTGCCGGTAGCGGTGGGTGGCCCAATTCGGTTTTTCTGACACCCGATGGCGATCCGTTTTTTGCCGGTACTTATTTTCCGCCTGATGCGTTCATGAAGGTGTTGGGGCAGGTGAATAATTTATGGAGTGAAGATAAACTGGATGTCAGCGTTGAAGGCGAGCGCATTGCGGCGATTGTCAAAACCTATATGAGCCGTACTGAGGCGGCGCGGGCGCTGACGCCCGAGGCAATACGCGCAGCAGCACGCGACATGTTGCCGGGTATGGATGAGTTTAACGGCGGCTTTGGCGTCGCCCCCAAGTTTCCGCAGGAATCAGCCTTGTTGTTTATGCTCGATCAGGCTGAGCGCGATGGGGACCGTGAATTGCTGGAAGCAGTAACCGGTGCGCTTGATGGTATGCTCAAAGGTGGTATTCAGGACCATGTGGGGGGTGGGTTTCATCGTTATGTCATTGATCCACAATGGCAAATCCCGCATTTTGAAAAGATGCTGTATAATCAGGCAATGATTGGCCGCCTGCTGGTGCGTGCCTGGAGCGCGACGGGCGAATTGCGCTATAAACATGCGGCAACGCGGGCCTTTGATTATGTATTGCGCGAAATGCGCGATGAGCGCGGCGGGTTTTTCTCAGCCCAGGACGCGGAATCCTACAATCCTGAAGGGGTAAAAGAGGAAGGTATTTATTACACCTGGACACCTGAACAGGTGAAAGAAGCGCTGGGGGAGGATGCCGAATTTGCTCTGGATGCGTTGAATATCACTGCTGACGGCAATTTTGAGGGCACCAACATATTGCATATGATTGATTTGCCCTTAGAAAGCGCTGAAGGGATGGATGTCAGTGAAGAAGCTTATCTGCAACGCCTTGATGGTGTCCTCGCAAAATTATATGCAGCGCGCCTCAAACGTACCGAACCCCACAAGGATGAGAAAATAGTCGTCGCCTGGAATGCGATGATGATTGAAACCCTGGCAGAAGCAGCCAAAGTGTTTTCGCGACCTGACTATTATCAGGCGGCTGAAGCGGCAATGAAGTTCATTGTTGACGAGATGTTGCATGATGACGGGTTAAAGCGGGTTGCCTATGAACAAAGCATCGGTGTTGAAGCGCAGCTTCCTGATTATGCGGGACTGGGTACAGCTTTGCTGGCACTTTATGATTATGCGCCCGCTGGCAGCGATGTTTCGCAATATCTGGAACTGGCAACAAAAATGGCAGGGGAAACAAGCAGTCGGTTTTCCAATGGGGAAAATAATGCCGGTGGCGCTTACCGCATGAGCGCATCCCTGGAGGGGATGGGTAGTTTTCTGCCCTATGAGGATAATGAAATTCCATCGGGCAACGCCTTGGCTTTGTCACTGTTAACCGGCCTGTCAAAGCGGCTTGGCGATCCCCAATATGTGCAAAAGGCCAATCTGCTGGCGGCATCCCTTTCGGGTCCCGCACTGGGTTCGCCAATTGCCAGTGGTTATACCTTGCTTAGTGCTCAAGCATTGTCACACGGAGAAATTGGGGCTGTGCGGTTCATGGCGGACGGGGCGGTGCGTGTTGCTACCAGTGTGGATAAAGAGCGCACAGAAATGAAATTTGAAATTACGGTCAAAGATGGCTGGCATATCAATGCCAACAAACCGCTTGAGGATTATTTTATTCCAACGCAACTGAGTATTGATGGGGTGGAAGTTGCCAGCGAAACTTATCCCGAACCGGCAGTCATGTCGCTGAAATTTAATGCCAAACCCATGGCGCTTTATGACGGGAAAATTACCTTGCGCGGCAAACTGCCAAAGCCTGATGGTGACAAAACGGGCAAAATGATTTTGATGCTACAGGCATGCAGCGATAAAATCTGCCTGTTGCCCGAGGAGGTTCAGGTAACTGTCTGGTAGGAGATCAAACTTCTTCCTCAATCATCTTCATTGCCATGGCCGCCATAATCGGTACTGCCGCGCCGTAAAGTTTGGCTTTGCCGGGATTTGAAGCATTGCCGTCGAGGCTGCGTTTATAGACACCTTGTAAGATGGCTGCGAGACGGAAAAAGGAAAATGCCAGATAAAAATGCCAGTGCTCAATCGGCTCGATTTTTCGTCGCAGACAATAATCGCGCACATATTGCTGCTCTGTAGGCAGGCCAAGGGCGGCACGATTGATACCACCAAGACCGCGAAATCCACCCTGATGGGGCAGGCGCCATTGCATGCACTGGTAGGCCAGATCAGCCAGCGGGTGCCCGAGCGTTGAAAGTTCCCAATCCAGAATGCCCAAAATTGTGGCGCTGTTTTTTGCAAACATGATGTTATCCAGGCGGTAGTCGCCATGAACCAGAGATATCTGTCCCTCATCGGCAGGTTGGTTTTGTTCAAGCCAGGCAATCAATCGATGCATATCTTCGATGCGCTCCACTTCACTGGCGTGATATTGCCTTGTCCACCGCGATAGCTGGCGTTCGAAATAGTTTCCCGGCACGCCAAAATCACCAAGGCCGGTGGTGGAGATATCGATATCATGCAGATTAGCCAGCGCGCGGTTCATGGCGTCATAGATTTTTGTTCGGAGCGGGTTGGTCTCAGGGCCATCGCCCAGTTCTGACAGGGCCGGGTCCCAATAAACCGTTCCATCAAGCATTTCCATGACAAAAAACATACGCCCGATCGGAGATTCTTGCTCATCTACCAGGGTCAGCATTTTTGGAACAGGAACCGAAGTGTTTTTCAATTCACTCATAACCCGGTATTCGCGGTCTACCTGATGGGCGGACTTGAGTAAAGTACCAGGTGGCTTTGCGCGCAAGACATATTCGCCGCTGTCAGCAAACAGGCGATAGGTGGGGTTTGATTGCCCATCGGAGAATTTTTCAACGCGCTGCAGGTTGGAAAAACCGTCTATATTTTGCTCAAGCCAGGGGGCAAGCGCTTTGGTGTCGAGTTGGTTTGGGTCAAAAGAATTCATGAATGCAGTTTGCAGGAATATGCGTGGAAATATCAAGGCAAATATTAACTGGGATTATACAAAAACAAACACCCATCGCTCGTTGGAGCAATGGGTGTTGTTTTTTTGATCCGGTCAGGGAGGAGAAGAGACCGGATCTGATCTGCCGGGACTTAGGGAGGAGGAGAAAGAACCCGGCGGAATTAGTGTTAGCTCTAACCTAGCTTACGCGACGCGCTACAGAAGCGATGTCGAAACGGCTGAGGCCCAGATCGTTCAACTCACGGCTGGAAAGTTTGGACAGTTCGTTGTATGTGCGGCGGTAGTTGCGCCATTTTTGAAATCTTGTTGCAATGTTCATTTTGGTATTCCTTGGGTGCGCCAATAGGGCAGTTTTAATCCGGAGCAATTGCTCCAAACAGACGCTCATCGCTGTTCTTGAATCCTAGATAGGGGTGTTGATGCAAAAATTCCAGATCAATTTATGCAGGTCAGCAATGCAGTATTTGCAGGGCATGGTGGCGCGATTGTGGCGAAAACCGGGCCAACGAGCCGGTCGGAAAATTGACAAAGTCTGTAACTAAGTACAATAGGCATTAGAGCTGAGGTGAACAGGGAGAATTAAGTGCAATTATCTTATAAAGCGCGGTTGGCGAGTGATTTGGCGCGGTGGCGCGAAATGGGATTTCTCAATCAGACATCGCTGGATATGATTAGCGATGAAGTGGCTAAACGGCGCACGGGTATTTCCTTTACAGCAATCGTAGCCCTTTTAGGGATTGTCAGCCTGTGTTTTGCAGCGATTACATTTGTTGCGGCTAACTGGGATGAGATGAGCCGATTGATGCGGGTGGGCATTTTATTGGGTGGTTTGTGGTTGTCCTATGGGCTTTCGGTTTATTTTCACCTGAAACAAAAAAACTGGTTGTCGCAGATATTTGTGCTGCTGGGGAGTGCGTTATTTGGGGCATCAATTATGCTGATTTCGCAGATGTACCATCTTCAGGGGGAACAAAAAGACGCAATATTGTTGTGGGCCGCAGGCTCTTTAATTGCTGCCTTGCTGCTGCGCTCGGCGCCTGCGTTGGTGCTGGCAATTGCCTTGTTTGGAATTTGGCACTGGTTTGTAATTTCGGTCGGGTGGCAGCGCGGAGCAAACGAGATTGATCTCAATCTCTTATATCTACCAATCTGGGTAATTTGCGTTGCGGCAGTGTGGTGGTTGCGCTCGCGCATTGGTGCGCATTTGCTGGCGCTAAGCGCGATTTTCTGGTTGTTTTCGGCCATGGTTTCGCTGGCACAACGCAATGAAGATACCACCTATTATATTGGAGCCTATCTGCTGTTGTTTCTGGCCATCAGTGTATTGCTGGTGTGGCGCGAACAAATCAGCAGTTGGATGCGTGGATTTGATGAATCTGCAATTGGCTATCTTGCGGCACTGATTGCCGTTTCGCTCGGTATTTTTGTGACGGTTTTGACATTTGATGGACTATCAACGAGTGAATTTGAAGCGCTTCAGAGTGCCAGATCGCTGCCCCTATGGCTGATCGTTGCGGCCGGGATTGCCCTGGCAGCCTATAGCTTTCGGACTAAAAATGAGCAGCTTTATGATGTTGCGTTCATCAGCTTGTGGATGTTGCTTGGGCTGGTGCTGGGCACTTTCATGTTGGGGCGTATTCCATTTGTCAATGAAGCCTATGCGCTGGTGATTTCCATCTGGATGATCCGCATGGGCGCACGATTGGATATCGCAGTGGTTTCGCGCCTGGGCTATCTGTTTTTTGCAGCAATCATGCTGCTGATTTATTTCAGAACCGCCGGTAGCCTGATAGGAACAGCCGGGTTTTATCTCACCACCGGGGTATTGATGGTTTTTGGTGGAATTTTTGCACCGAGAATATTTGCTAAAATACGCAACTTTGGGAGTAACAAACAATGAAAACACGTTATTTTCTGTTGGCGGCACTGATTGCGGGTTCGCTCCAAACGATAGCACTTGGCTCAATTATTTATGACCGGGCGCAAAAACTGGCGACAGGTCAGGAGGTACTTTTGCAATCGATGATGCGTGATCCCAGGGATTTATTTCGCGGTCATTATACCAGACTTAATCTGGAAGTTGGCGAGTTGAAAACCGGTGAAATTACGGTTGTGGGGAAACTTTCCTATGGTGATGATGTGTATGTGGAACTGGTTAAGGGCGAAGATATATTCTGGATCGCCAAAACACTCTATGCACAAAACCCACAGCGTGCAGATATTGCGCTCATCAAAGGAAGAATTATCAGTCGGGCAAATAGAACAACTTACAGAATTTCATTCCCCTTCGATCGTTATTTCGCCGCCAAAGATAGAGCGCTGGAACTGGAAGATATCGGGCGCGACGGGGATCGAAAACTTGGGGTAATATTGGCGCTGGATGGGAGCGGTGCCGGGCAGATCAAGGGCATATCAATTGATGATAAACTGATTTATGAAGAGCCGCTTTATTGATTAGCGCTCAATCATAAACCTCAAACTCAAATTCCGCCAGAACCTGCGAACCATACAGCACAATAATCTGGTGAGGGCCGCTTTTGTCGCCTTTGGTGATGCACCAGGAATTTTCAATTTCGCCTTTTTTAAGAGCAACGAAGAAGTTCGTGGTGGCGATTTTGCGGTCTTTGGAGGTCGTGGTTTGTGAATAGGGGTCATCTTCGACACCGCCCCATATTTCCGGCTCGCCGGGCAGGGTAAAAATTTCGGTGATCTTGGCCAGCTCCTCACGTGGCTTGATGTTAATCATCCAGCCAAAACACATGCGGTCGGGTATATTGGGAATGCGGGTGGTTTTCCTTCGGTGGGAGCGTTCGCCATTGATGGAAACTTCGCCGTAGAAGTATTTGTCGAGAACCTCGATATTCTGCTGGGCGCTGGCCGGTAAAATCAGAAACCCAATCAGCATTGCGCTGGAAATCATTCCAGGAAACAGTCTTGCGGTCATTATTTACTCCGCTGCTTTGATATTTTGCGCCGGTTTTCGTTGCAGTATTTCTTTCAAATATTGCCCGGTATAAGATTTTTCAACCTCGCATATCTGTTCAGGTGTTCCCATAGCTACCAGTTCCCCGCCGCCATCACCACCCTCAGGGCCAAGATCAAGAACCCAGTCGGCGGTTTTGATCACTTCCAGATTGTGTTCGATGACTACTACCGTGTTGCCGGTATCAACCAGCTCATGCAGCACGTCCAGCAGTTTTGCCACATCGTGAAAGTGCAAACCGGTGGTGGGCTCATCCAGAATATAGAGCGTGCGCCCGGTGGCACGTTTGGAGAGTTCCTTGGAGAGCTTGACGCGCTGGGCTTCACCGCCTGAAAGCGTTGTCGCCTGCTGGCCAACTTTGATATATCCAAGGCCCACACGTTTGAGCGTTTCCATCTTGTCGCGAACAGAAGGTACAGCGGAGAAAAATTCCGCCCCTTCCTCCACCGTCATATCGAGAATGTCGGCGATGGATTTTGTCTTGAACAAAACCTCAAGTGTTTCACGGTTATAGCGTTTGCCTTGACACACATCGCAGGTGACATAAACGTCCGGCAGAAAATGCATTTCAATCTTGATAAGCCCGTCGCCCTGACAGGCTTCGCAACGGCCACCCTTGACATTAAAAGAAAAACGCCCGGGCAGATAGCCACGGGTTTTGGCTTCCGGCAAGCCGGCAAACCATTCTCTGATGGGGGTGAAAGCGCCGGTATAGGTGGCGGGATTTGAACGCGGGGTGCGACCAATCGGGCTCTGGTCGATTTCGATAATCTTGTCGATGAATTCAAGCCCCTCGATGCGCTCATGGGGAGCGGGTACGGCGCGCGCGTTGTTTAATTTGCGCGCCGCTGCCTTATAGAGAGTTTCAATCAGAAAGGTTGATTTACCTCCGCCTGAAACGCCAGTGACGCAAGTGAACAGGCCAAGTGGGATATCAGCGGTGACGTTTTTCAGGTTATTGCCGCTGGCCTTTTTCACCCTGATGCGTTTGCCCTTAACCGCTTTGCGCCTTGTGGAGGGCAGGGGAATGGCAATTTTGCCGGTGAGATATTTACCGGTGAGGGATTTTTTACTGGCCATCACCTGGGCGGGTGTACCCCGGGCGACAATTTCGCCGCCGTGAATACCAGCCGCCGGGCCGATATCCAACAGATAGTCGGCGCTCATGATGGCGTCTTCATCATGTTCAACCACGATCACCGTATTGCCCAGATCGCGCAGGTGGCGCAGGGTTTCGAGCAGGCGCGCATTATCGCGCTGATGCAGGCCGATGGAGGGTTCATCGAGTACGTAAAGAACGCCGGTGAGGCCGGAGCCTATTTGAGAAGCCAGGCGGATGCGCTGGCTTTCACCGCCGGACAAAGTGCCGGAATTTCGCGATAAGGTGAGGTATTCCAGACCAACATCATTGAGGAAGCGCAGACGCTCGCGGATTTCCTTTAATATCTGGGCGGCGATTTTATTTTGTTTGTCGTTGAGCGTGGTAGAGAGGTTTTGGAACCATTGGTGGGCCTCACGAATGGAAAATTGGGTCACTTCACTGATGTGTATGCCGTCGAGCTTGACGGCCATGGCTTCGGGTTTCAGCCGGTAACCGTCGCAGGCGTCACAGGGGTTTGAAGACATGTATTTTTCGATTTCTTCACGCGACCAGGATGAATCCGTTTCGCGCCAGCGCCGTTCCAGATTGGGGATAACGCCTTCGAAGGTTTTTCGGGTTTTATAGGTGCGCAGGCCATCATCATAGCTAAAGCTAATTTCTTCGCCACCGGTGCCATAAAGAATTGCCTTTTTGGCGGCGTCGGATAAATCGCGCCAGATATCAGATAATTTAAATCCGAAGGTTTTGCCGACTGCTTCCAGGGTCTGGGCGTAATAGGGCGAAGGGTTGGAGGATTTTGACCAGGGACGGATGGCGCCACCGCGTAGCGTGAGCGAATGATCGGGCACAACCATATCGGCATCTACGCCCATTTCCGTACCCAGACCATCGCATTTGGGGCAGGCGCCAAAGGGATTATTGAAGGAAAACAGGCGCGGTTCGATTTCTTCAATGGTGAAGCCGGAAACCGGACAGGCGAATTTTGCAGAAAACACCATACGTTCATGGGTTTCGTTTTTTGATTTGTTGGCGCTGCCGCCTTTAGCGGTTTCACTTTCGGGCAGGGGCTTGTCGGCCAGTTCGGCAATGGCGAGACCATCAGTCAGGGCAAGACAGGTTTGCAGGGAATCTGCCAGTCGTGTGGAAATGTCTTCGCGAATTACCAGGCGGTCGACAAGGACATCGATATCGTGTTTGAATTTTTTATCCAGCACGGGAGCGTCGGAAATCTCATATATTTCACCGTCAATCTTGACGCGTTGGAAACCCTTTTTAGTCAGCTCCGCCAATTCCTTTTTATATTCACCTTTTCTGCCGCGCACGATGGGGGCCATCAGATAAAGTCTGGTTCCTTCTTCCAGTTCAAGCACCCGGTCGACCATCTGGGACACAGTCTGGCTTTCAATCGGCAGGCCGGTGGCGGGTGAATAGGGGATACCAACACGGGCAAATAGCAGCCGCATATAATCGTAGATTTCAGTGACCGTACCCACCGTTGAGCGCGGGTTGCGTGAGGTGGTTTTCTGCTCGATGGAGATCGCCGGTGACAAGCCGTCAATCTGATCAACGTCCGGCTTTTGCATCATCTCCAGAAACTGGCGCGCATAGGCCGACAGGCTCTCCACATAACGGCGCTGGCCCTCGGCATAGATAGTATCAAAAGCGAGGGAGGATTTGCCCGAACCAGAAAGGCCGGTGATGACAATCAGCTTGTCGCGCGGCAGATCGACATTGATATTTTTCAAATTGTGCTCGCGCGCACCTCTGACGGATATGGTTTTTGACTGGCTCATTGCGTTATTATCACCGGTATTTTCGAATCGTAAATTTTACTCTTGAAATATCTATACTAAGAACATATAGTGAACAAGAATAGAGTTGTGCGTTAAAATTGTTGGTTACGGAACTTCTCAAGAAAACTCTTGTGTGGATTAAATACTGCCATGGGGTGAGTTTGCAAGGGCAATGGGGCAGTATGCTGACAAAACCTGGCAGGGCCGGGCGGTAATCAACAACTATGTGGTGAATGCGCCATCGCATTTAGATGGATATTGGAGAAAAACAAAATGGCAGGTTCAGTAAACAAGGTAATATTGATTGGCAATCTGGGTGCGGACCCGGAAATCCGGCGAACTCAGGACGGTAGGCCAATCGCTAATTTCACCGTGGCAACGACCGATAGCTGGCGCGATAAAAACACCGGTGAAAAGCGCGAGAAAACAGAATGGCACCGTGTAGTGGTATTCAATGAAGGCCTTTGCAAGGTGATTGAGCAATATGTCAAAAAAGGCTCAAAAGTATACCTGGAAGGCGCATTGCAGACACGCAAATGGCAAGACCAGTCCGGCCAGGATAAATATACCACCGAAGTGGTATTGCAGGGTTTTAACGGCAATCTTACCATGCTTGACAGTCGCAGCAGCGGTGGCGGGCAATATGGCAGTGATGAACAACAATATGGCAGCCCGGCACCGGCAGCCAGCAGTAATGCCCCTCAGAGCCCCGCGCCTCAAGGTGGTGAGATTGATGACGAAATTCCGTTTTAGGGTTTTGGAGAATTAGTACCAAATGGAATTTGATATCTTTTTGATATTTTTTGTCACCACATTTGTGGTGGTTTTTTCTCCCGGTGCGGCTGCTATCGCGGTGGCCTCCCAGGGTAGTGCCAATGGCAGCCGGAGGGCTATGTTTGGCGTTGGTGGAATTGCTTTTGCCAATGTGATTTATTTTGTGTTGTCGGCCACCGGAATTGCGGCAATTATCCTGACCTCAAACCTGCTGTTTGCGACAATCAAATGGGTGGGTGTCGGCTATCTGGTGTATCTGGGCCTGATTGCAATTTTCAGTAAATCTGGCGCGATTAAAGTGAAAACTGGTGTAGCCAGGTCACGTAATTCAACATTGTTTGCCCAGGGGTTTGTTATCGAACTGGCAAACCCAAAGGCGCTATTATATTTTTCGGCCTTGCTTCCTCAGTTTTTGAACACATCACAATCGATATTGCCGCAGATTTTGATCATGGGTGTTACCACCCTTATCCTCGATCTATGCGCCTACAGTATCTATGCCTACCTTGGTGAGCGTATTACGCGCGGCGGTATTAAAGACTGGGTGGTAAAACTGATAAACCGGATAGCAGGTGGTGCTTTGTTATTTGCAGCATTCAAAATGGCGAGTGTGAATGCAAAAAACTAAACCATTTATGGAATGGTTAAACAGCAACTGAATTGACTGATCAGATTCGATTTATCCCCTTACGCTTCCTGACAAAATCAACAAACCACTCCACCCAGGCGGATTGCTTTGTGCTGCGCAGGTGGCAGAAATTTGCCAGCAGGTTGTTGATGATAATGCCATCATTTTTACCATTGATGCCGTGACCACGGGCGACTTTGTAGGCGTAACGGGTGTCAGCAGGCAGGTTATTGATGCTGGCATAGTGGAATTCGTGGGCTCGAAATTCTTCGATTTGAAAAACTTCCTTTTCTGAAATCCAGGGATGATTGCCAGTGGGTTGAAGGCGGGTGAAACCGCGCCCCTGGGGTTTGATATGCATCTGGCAGTCCCCCTGGATTGCGCCGACCATTTGTGCTTTGTCACCATTCCATTCAATCGAACGGCTCAGATACATCAGACCGCCGCATTCTGCATAAGTTGGCAGGCCGTTGTTGATTGCTGATTTGATATGCGCGCGAAGCGCCTGGTTGGCCTGTAGTTCATTCGTATGATTTTCGGGAAAACCACCACCAATGAACAGGCCATTAGCCAGGGGGAGTTTTTCATCACCCAAGGTAGAGAAGAACACAAGTTCAGCACCAGCGCGTTTGAAAGTCTCCAGATCATCTTCATAATAAAAGCCAAAGGCCCTGTCGCGGGGTATGGCGATGGTGATATCTGGTTTGACAGTTTTGGTAATGGTGTGAGTTGGCGCACTGATTGCCGAAGTTTTTGCAATTTCAAATATCGCATCCAGATCAACATTTTGTTTTACGCTGTCAGCCAGTCGGTCAATCAAGGGCAGGGCATTTGTTTTTTCCTGCGGAGTGGTGAGGCCAAGATGGCGTTCTTTTACAGCCAGATCAGCGTTGCGCCCCACAGCGCCCAGAACCCTGACATCGGTATAATGTTCAACAGCAGCGCGCAGTTTTTCCTCATGGCGCAAGCCACCTGTTTTATTGAGGATCACGCCGGAAATTTTGATGTCGGGATCAAAGGATGTGAGACCGTTCAGCAAAGGCGCAATGCCCCGGGTAATGCCGACAGTATCAATCACTAAAATTATGGGAGTTTTCAGCAGTTTTGCCAGTTGGGCATTAGAGTCAGAGCCATATAAATCAACCCCATCATAAAGACCCTTGTTGGTTTCGACAATTGCCAGGTCAACGCCAGTGAGATTGTTGCTGAAAGTGGCGCTGATTTCTTCAGGCGTCTGGGTGTTGAAATCAAGATTATAACAGGGGCGCCCCGAGGCGCGTTGCAGCCAGAGCGGGTCGATATAATCGGGGCCTTTTTTGAAGGTCTGCACTTGCAGGCCTCGGTCCTGATAGGCTTTGGCCAGTCCTAAGGAAATGGTGGTTTTGCCCGAGGATTTTCGTGCAGCGGCAATAAGGATGCTGGGAATTTTACCAGTCATCAGGCCGCAGCGGGCAGGGTGGTTTTATCGCGGTTTTCCCACATGGCGGCAGACTGGCTTTCAGCTTCATCAATTGAACCGGCAAGCCCCATGGTTTTAAGCGCAATTGCCAGGGTGCCAACAACTGCGGCGCGCGCATATTCACTCGAAATTTCGCCGCGCCACATAGCAGCCAGATCAGCGATATTCATCGCTTCATCAGCGGGCTGGCGTGGTTGTTCTAAAATTGCAGGCCAGCGTTCTTCGAGGACTTTACCATTTTGAACGCTCCACACTTCGCAGGTTTTTCCCGGACGACGTTCCGCTTCACCACCTTCGCCACGAAAAACGGCAAGTGCCGGTTGGCCCATGGCCACACCTGCATTGGCGTGAATATCCATGAATCCACGATGAAAAATTCCGATCATTTCCACCGGCGCGTTGAGCGGATTGATCATGCGGGTAAAGGAGTGAACGGGAGAGCGCAGGCCCAAAATCGGTTTAAGTTCAATCATGCTTTTTAAGGGCCGCGAAATCGCCTCGAGCGGCATATAGGCAAAATTACTTTGGCGCAGGTGATTGGCCGCCTCACCATAATAATTTGCGATTGGAACGCCCAGTTCATGCAGGCATTCGCGGGTATATATGCGCCCGGGCGTGTGGCCCTCAGTACCATGCATAAATACCTTGTGGCCGTTTCTGGCGAGCAGCAGGGCTGACAAAATGTACCAGGGAAGTTGGCGTTTTTTACCGGCATAGGATGACCAGTCGATGTCGACCTTGGGCATGTTGGGCGGCAAAATTATCATTTCTTTGACTGCCTGGGCAAAACCGGCAATTTCTTCGGGCGATTCTTCCTTTAGGCGCAATAACATCAAAAATGCACCTACCTGTTCCGGGCGCGCCTCGCGGCGAAGCAACATTCCCATGGACAGGCGTGATTCTTCAATGGTCAGCGAGCGCTGTTTGGTTTTGCCGCGGCCTAAAATGGCGACATATTTGGCGAAGGGATGGACTTCCTGCATGGCGGCACCAGTTCTTTTGCGCTGTGAAATTCTCTTAAGCTGATTCACCTTTGGGTAAAAATGGCATTAGGCGCATGACTATACCAGATATCAGCATGGCAATCGAGATGCCGGAAATCCCTAAAAGAATTTCAGGCAGAGTGGGGATATAAGAAGCGACTTCACCGTCCTGAAAGCTGGAAGAAATCTCCATGCCAGGAAACAGATCAAGAGGGTAGGCCTGACCACCGATGAGAAGTGCGTAAATTTGTGCAAGGCCACCAAAAAGCAGCAGCAATGAGGGCAACAACAAAGTACGGCGTTTATCAGTTTTGCGTGGAATGATCAGCAGGGCCAGAGGAGCCAGGGTGCCAATGGCGATCTGCCCGATCCAGAAAACCTGCGAATAAATATTACCGCTTGCCAGCATAAACCATTCAACATCCTGGCGACCCGACGCATAGAGATTGGTGATGTGGAGGATGATTGTCAAAAAGATCACTGCCACAGTAAAAGTAATCAACAGGCCTCGGAATTTTTCGATCAGAATATCAGGCATCAATTCGCGTTGGCGCGCGCGGGCAACAAGGTTGAGGACAACGATGGTAAAAGCGAGGCCGTAAACAAAAGATGAGGCGATAAACAATGGCGCCATAACAGCAGAATTAAACGCTTCGCGCGCGACAATAAATCCGAAAATTGAGCCGGTGCCGGTGGTGAGAATTAGTCGCCAGGCGAAGGCAATAAACCCCATCGGTTTTGAATATTTGTCCATGTTCCTGGCCATCATCGCCCACAGATAGACAATAACGATAGCCATGAAACCCGTATAGAGATAAATGTTCCAGGCAAAGATTGACTTGAAATTATAGGTGGTCATGGCAATCAGCAGCCTGTCGGGGCGGCCCAGATCAAGCACCAGAACGGCCAAACCACCCGCCAGCAGCGACAGGGCCAACAGGCCCGACAGTCGCGCATAGGGTTTATATTCGGGTTTTGAAAATACCGAAGAAATAGAAGCAACGTTGAGTGCGCCAGAGGCGGCAATAATCAGAAATATCGCAAAGACATGGGGCAGGCCCCAGACTATTTTATTGCCCATACCGGTAACGATGTGGCCGTAATGTTCAACATACCACACCGCGCCCATGCCGGCTGCGACAATCACCAGATTAAAAATGATCATCAGATCAAAAAATCCGGCTCGGTTTTTGAGAGTGGTATAGGTTATTCTTGCCATATTGATACTCAAAGGTTCTCGTAGCGCACACCGGGGTTGAGCCCCAGATCTGCGCGAATTTGTTTTGTGGCATAGGTGGCCACGCGTATGGATATTTCACTATCAGGGTCATTGAGATCGCCAAACATCAAGGCACCATTGCCATCGGTGGCGCATTTTTCGACGCAGGCGGGTTCATCACCACGGTCAACACGGTGGACACACAAAGTGCAGCTTTCAACCGTGCCCTTGCCGCGCGGAGCCCAGGGGCGCTGGTCGGTGAGGGGTTCATGAATGAATGAGCGCGCATTATAAGGGCAGGCAATCATGCAATAACGACAGCCGATGCAGGTGTGTTTATCAACCAGTACAATACCATCCAGCCGCTTGAATGATGCACCGGTAGGGCAAACATCGACGCAGGGCGGGTTTTCGCAATGCTGGCACATGACAGGAAAAGATGATTCATAACCGGACTTTGGATTTTTAACTGTCAGTTTTCTGATCCACTGGGCATCCACACGCGGGTCGCCACCCTGCTTCCAGCCGTTTTCACTGGCGCAGGCTGTGACGCAGGCATCACATTCAGGCGTGCATTTGTTGACATCGATTAAAAGGCCCCAGCGGTTTTTGGCGCTGACGGGTTCATCGAGCGGGCGTTTTTGCGCCTGGGGATAGGCCATCAGCGTGACGCCCGAAGCCAGGGTAAACGTAGTAACACCGGCACCGGCTTTTTTCAGAAAATCGCGACGGGATTTATCGATAAATTCTTTTGAACCGGAGGTGCAGGTCATTTCAGTTCACCATCCAGATAGGCGCGAAGTTTTTGCACATCAGCGGGCATGCCAAGGGGTGGTGTATTGGCGGCGAGCAGTTCTTTATGAGCGGGAATTCTCGGAATGTTCGCGGTGGAAGCGGGCATGTCTGGCGTGGTTCGATGGCAGGTGAAACAATCGAGCTTTACTGACACATATTCATGACAGGCGGCACAAAACTGGCCAGGGTCATTTACCGGAATAGCTTTCCCCGCATCGTCTTTTTTGGCGTGGCAATCAACGCAGCCCTGTAGCGAAGCATCGTCGGTGCGAATGCCCTGACGCATGGTTTGGTCGCGCTTGTGTTCGAGAAGATACATGTGATTGACGCGCATAAATTCTGTTGGCCTGATGCACTGTTCAACATCGGTTGGCAGTTCCAACACCGGGCCATCAGCTCTGCCGCCCACTTTGCCATCTTCACCGGCGCAACTGGCCGATGATGTGGAAAATGTCAGCAGAACGGCAATGATTGCCAGGCTTAAAAATTTCAGCAGGCTGGATGTCATGCCAGATATCATATTATCTATTCTCCCAGTCCCATTTTGATGTAGCCCGAGGGGCAAACGTCGGCGCAGATGTGGCAGCCGATGCATTTAGCGTAGTCAGTATCAACGTAGCGGCCAACTGAGTAATCACTTTTACTTACCTTGAAGACAGCGTCCTGGGGGCAGAAAATGATGCAGTTGTCACATTCAAGGCACATGCCGCATGACATGCAGCGTTCACCCTCTTTTTGCGCCTGTGCTTCGCTGAACGCAATGATGCGTTCTTCAAAGTTACCCAGCACCTCATCGCCCTCAATATGCACTTCGTCACGTTTTGAGCGCGCGATATATTTGAAATGGCCTTTGAACAGTTCATCGTGGGGAATAATCTGCGAACTGCCGCGATCTTCATAATTGTGGACAGCAAAATCCTGGCTGTCGGTTCCGCGAGTTGCTGTTTGATCGAATTTTTCTGGTTCTTTATCGCGCTGTTGCAGTTCATCCAGCAGGTTGAAATGATGCACATCGACTTTCGGGCGCTTGGCTGGTTCATCACCGGACAAAAATTCGCCAATGGTATCAGCCGCGATACGGCCGTGACCAATTGCGGTGGTTAGCAGGTGTGGGCGCAAAATATCGCCACCGGCAAAATGTTTTTCATGATCTTTGACGCTGTAGGAACCATCAACATCGATAAACCCACGTCCGTTGTCGATGTCTTCAAAGCCGTTGAAATCACCAAACTGGCCAATAGCCGAGATAATGATATCCGCTTCGATGTCACGCTCAGTGCCTTCCACGGGTACAGGTTTCATGCCTTCCATGGTGCAATCACAGACTTTCAGCGCGATGGCGCGACCTTTATCGTCTTTTATCACTTCAAGGGGCATGGTGGAGCCCTGAATATCAACGCCTTCACGCAGGGCATCTTCGCGCTCGTGGGCGGCAGCGGTCATTTCTTCAATCGGAAACAGCGAGGTTAGCGTCGCCTGCATGCCGTCGCGGGTGAGGGTGCCTGCCACGTCGTGGGCGGTAAAATCTATCACAGAACCCGATGGGCTTTCTTTTTCAGCGTGGTGGGTAATATGGCCCAGGCGTCTGGCAACCGATGCCACATCAATGGATGTATCACCACCGCCAACAACGACGACTTTTTGTGCGGTGCCCTTTACCCAGCCCTTGTTGAAAGCATCAAGGAATTCAACACCAGAAATGCAGTTCTCGGTGCCTTCCCATCCATCAACCGGCAGGTCGCGGCCGTTTTGGGCGCCAATCGCCCAGAAGATTGCGTCATAGTCTTTTTCCAGATCATCAATCTTGATGTCTTCGCCAATGCGGGTATTGAGCTTGATTTCGCAACCCATATCAACAACGCGGCCAATTTCGATATCAAGCATTTCGCGCGGTGTACGGTAACCCGGAATGCCGTAACGCATCATGCCGCCAAGTTCTTCATTGGCTTCAAAGATTGTTACCGCATGACCATCAATGCGCAGAAAATACGCTGCGGCAAGGCCAGCAGGTCCACCGCCGATGATGGCAATTTTTTTGCCGGTATCAGCTCCCGCTTCGGCCAGTTTGATATTATTTTCATTGGCCCAGTCGCCGACATATTGTTCAACGGCATTAATACCGACATAATCATCGACTTCGTTGCGGTTACAGCCATCTTCACAAGGGGCAGGGCAAACACGGCCCATGGTGGCGGGGAAGGGGTTGGCCGCTACCATGCGCTGGAAAGCGTATTCCTGCCATGCCATGCCTTCGACCGGGGGTTTGTCCATGCCTCGGGCAATTGACAGCCAGCCGCGAATTTCATGACCGGACGGACATGAACCCTGACAAGGGGGTGTTTTATGAACATAGGTCGGACATTTATAGGAATGGTCAGCCTGAAAAATCTTTTCTTCAAGATCCCAATCGTTCGGGGTTGCACCCTTTTCGAAAGTAAGAACGGTGTGTTTTGGATCTTGCGATCCATCTTCGTTTGTTGTTGCGTCGCTCATACCTGTTTTCCTTACCTCTATGTGGTAGCAGCCGCATCAGGTGCGGCGGCTGGAATTTCATCGTCATCATCATCTTCTACCGGGTCGATGGCACCGGTGAGAATAATGGCATTTGAAACCATCTGGTGAACTGACAAGATGGAATCGATCTCAAAATCATAACCGGGCATCACCTTGGCGAACTGGGATTTGCAGATTGCGCAAATCGCGGCCATGTGGGTGACCCCGTGTTCTTTGCGTACATTGGATAGCGCTTTCATGCGCGGGGAAGCGCCTTTTTTACGCAGGTCCATCAGATCATCAGTCAATAGTCCGCCACCGCCACCACAACAAACAGTTGCTTCTTTGATGGTGTCTTCTTCCATATCGAAATAATGGTTGCAGGCGGCTTTGAGAATATTGCGTGGAATATCGAACTGGCCACCGGGTTTATCACCCATGCGTGAAGCGCGTGCAACGTTGCAGCTGTCGTGAAATGTCAGGCGATATTCGTCGTTTTTGGATTTATCAAACTTGATGATATCGCGCTCAATCAGGTCCCAGGTATATTCGCAAATATGCTGGGGAACGGGATAGCGCCGGTCGAGAAAATCAAACGGGCCAGCCAGCGTATTGAGGAATGAATAGGCAACGCGCCAGGCATGGCCGCATTCGCCAAAGATGATACGTTTGACGCCCAGTTCTTCCGCCGCTTTGCGGATGCGAAGTGAAACTTTGCGCATGTTTTCGTAGGAACCGATAAACATGCCAAAATTTGCAGCTTCTGAAGCGGTGGTGGAAAGCGTCCATGTTGCGCCCGCTTCGTGGAATACTTTTGCATAACCAAGCAGGCCATCGATATGAGGCTCGGCAAAAAAGTCAGCGCTTGGCGTTACCAGCAGAATATCTGCGCCTTTTACGTCCAGGGGCAATTTGATTTCAAGACCGGTTTCTTCTTCGAGATCTTCTTCAAAATCTTCAAGGGTGGCTCTCAGCGCTTTATCGGGCAGGCCCAGATTATTGCCCAACTCGTGGACTTTGCCGATGATTTCATTGCAATATTTCTGGCCTTTGCCAACGGTATCAAGAATTTCACGCGCTGCCATTGAGATTTCTGCGGTGTCGATGCCATAGGGGCAATAGACCGAGCAGCGACGGCACTGGGAACACTGGTGGAAATAGTTATACCATTCATCGAGCACATCTTCGGTAAGATCGCGTGCGCCTACCAGTTTTGGCAGGTATTTACCCGCAGTAGTGAAATAGCGGCGATAGACTGAGCGAAACAGGTCCTGGCGGGCAACAGGCATGTTTTTAGGGTCGCCGGTTCCCATGCCGTAGTGGCATTTGTCGGCGCAAGCACCGCATTTTACGCAGGAATCAAGAAATACACGCAGGCCTTTATATTTACTGACCAAATCACCCATCTTGTCGATGGCCTTATCGTGCCAGTCATCAACAAGTCCACCGGGATAACCCAGTTTTTCCTGATGTTCGGGTTTGGCTTCAAACGAATGTAATTCGGACATGCAACCGGGAACCAGCTCGGCCATCTTTAACGGGTCGAGATATTCATCGTGGTTGATTGTTTTTGTTTCTTCGGTCACGATTGTTCAGTTCCTCAAATTTCTCATTTTTCCAGATCCGCAGCCCAGGCAACGATGTGGCGCTTTTCACGCGGGTTATCGACCTGATAGCGGGTGGGTGAAAAGAAGATGCCCGGTGCATGCAGCAATTTGGAAAACGGAAAAATAATCATCAGCAATGCCACCAGAGACAGGTGAACAAGCAGTGGAAAATCGGACGGTAAAGGCTTCCAGTCAAAAACCATCAACCCCAGGAAGAATTGCTTGACTGCAACAACATCAACAGGGGAGACAAATTTCATCATCGCGCCGGAGATGCCGATAAAAATCAACAACAGCAACATCAGATAATCTGAAGGCGAAGAAATGTAACGCACCATGGCCACAACAATACGGCGGATGAACAGGCCAATCAGACCGATAAGCATGGCAAATCCAGCATATATTCCAATGGGCTGTATTAATTCCACCCAGAACCAGACCGGTTGGGTGAAATAGCGAAGATGGCGCAGCACCACCAACAGTAATCCGGCATGGAAAAGTGCACTGAATACCCAAATCCACTTGTTTGATTTGAACAGGCTTTCAAAAAACGCCACTTCGCGAAACATGCGAAATACAACGCCGGTGCGGGTAGTGGGTCCGGGCGTGGTTGGGATTTTAAGCGGGGCGGGTGTTGTGGCATACTGGTAGATACGCAAAGCAAGACCACCGACAAATGTCAGCGTGGCAACATAAAATAATACTGCGTAAAATATTGTAAGCACGAACCTCTCCTGGAGCCTGATAAAAAGCTTCTCCCGCAAGCCTCTCCTGTAATCCGGCGAAAACCCGCCGAATTCCTTCAACTTTAGTGATATTCATTACGCCTGTATTTAGATACAGCCGGTAGGTTTTGGCAGACCAGCTATTTTACAAGCCTGTTTGGCCGGTCCATAGGGAAACAAAGTGTAAAGGTATTTGTTTGAACCTTTTTCCTTGCCCATGGTTTTTTTCAGGGCCTTGACCAGAACGCGGATAGCTGGAGCAATTTGATATTCATCGTAATAATTGCGCAGGAAATTTACCACTTCCCAATGCTCATCGTTCATTTCGATTTTTTCGTCTTTTGCCAAAATCACAGCAAGCTCTTCGTTCCACTGGGAAAGATCGGTAAGATAACCTTCTTCATCATGCTCAATGGTTGCGCCGTTTAGTTCATATGCCATTTTCAGTCTCCTTGGTATGTCTATTGATGTGCCTGGATTTAGAGCCAGGAATTTACTGCTTTGTGTTTCGCTGCAAGGTCTACAAAACCGTCATAGTCTACAATTTTGACACCGTCAGCTACTTTTTCTTCCCCAATTCCGCGTGCTGCAAGATCGCCCCCCAACACATAAATCGCCGCTGGGCTTTTTGAAATCTGACCGGCGGCCTGCGTACCTGTAATTACTCCATATACCCCATCTTCAATCAGCAAAACCGCATCGTCATCACTGACATGGGCCAGGCAGCTGGCAAGATCGTTCTTCTGGAACGGTGATTTGTTTACTGTGTGCAATATAGACATTTCCACCGCCTCCTAAAAGCTTAAAATTACGTCCTGGTCACTCAGAACCGATTTCATTTCTTCGCGTGAGACAACACGAATTGAAGGTTTTTCCTCCCAGTCATTGTCTTCGTCTTCCCAGGTGAGATCCATCAGGTCATCGCGGGTCAGACCACGCTCCTCAAGAGATTCTTTTTCCACATAAAGCTTGGTAACATCATAATCACCCAGAGCGCGAAATGCCGGTGAGAAATTCTTGATACCGATGTCATCGGTTTTCTGTCCATCCGTAAGCTGGAACACACCATCATCAATAAACGCCAGAGAAACATCCTGATCAAAAGCGGCACCAATCAGCACCACTTCCAGGGCCTCAAGGGCGTAAATTGTGCCATAGGGTGCCTTGCGGTTCACATACATGAACTTCTTGACTTCGCCCTGCGGGCCTTCTTGCATTTCGTCACTCATATTATCTTATCCTGCAATAATTCTAATCGCCAAAGGACTAATCACCAAAGGTGACAGTTCTATCAGCCTGAATGCCAGCTTCAATCAACTGGCCAAGGCCGGAAATTCTAAATCCATCAATAACATTGTTTGAATCTTTTCCCTGTCGACCGGCTTCTTTTTCATCAAGGATGCCGCGGCGCTGGGCAGCAGCGATGCATAAAACCAGATCGAGTTCGTTTTCTTTTGCGAGCGCTGACCAGTTATTTGGAATATGTCGATCGTCTTGAGGGGGAACTGCCAGTTTAGTACCGTTGTTGACACCGTCATGGTAGAAAAACACACGGACAATTTCATGGCCCTTTGCCAGCACGGATTTGGCAAATTGAAAGGCCGTATCGGACGCCTGATGCGTATAAGGGCCTTCATTGACTACAATAGCAAACTTCACTTTTATATCTCCGAACCCAACTCGTTAAATTAGCATGTGCATATATATGAATTAGATCATATATAGCTGGAAAAAAAGGCCGTTTGCAATACGCCATGGGCGAAAAAACGGCCTTTTTGTTGATTAAAAGTGAATATGTGTCGACATATTCATTGTTTTACGCGAACCGGTCCATGTATCAAGATGGTGCTTGGTGAAGGCAAGGTCGGTCATTTCAAAGAATCGCGGCCAGCCGATGCGCTCAATCCACTCGCCCATGCGCTCCCAGTCGCGGGCGTTATCTTTGTATGTATAAAGAATTTTCATGACAATCTCTTCAACCTCAGGCCAGCGTGGCGGGTTGTTGGGCAGATTGGCCACTACAAGTTTGTGGAAAGTGGGTTTGGAGCGGGCATTTGAGTGTTTGCCGCCAACCCAGATTGCAATCTTGGTTGATTCGTCACTGTTGATTTGCATGGGCGGGCAGGGAGGATAGCACGCGCCGCAGCAGATGCACTTTTTCTCATCAACTTCCAGAGATGGTTTGCCATTTACCATTGCAGGACGGATAGCTGCAACCGGGCAACGCGCCACAACTGATGGACGCTCGCAAGAAGCAGCAACGAGATCGTGGTTGATTTTGGGTGGTTTGGTATATTGCACATTAATGGCAATATCACCCTGGCCACCACAGTTGATCTGGCAGCATGATGTTGTGATGCGAACGCGGTTAGGCATTTCTTCGCGGATGAATTCCGCATGCATTTTATCCATCAGACTTTTGACTACGCCTGAAGCGTCGGTGCCTGGAATATCGCAGTGCAGCCACCCTTGCGTGTGGGAGATCATCGACACTGAATTGCCGGTGCCGCCGACAGGGAAGCCGCCTGCTGTCAGCGCCTCCACGAGGGGGTCAACCATTTCTTCTTTGGACACCATGAATTCGATGTTGGAACGGGTGGTGAAACGAATGTGACCTTCAGCAAATTTATCGCCGATATCACAAAGTTTGCGCAGGGTAAAAACGTCAGTCTGGCGCTGGGTGCCGGCGCGTACGGTATAAATTTCTTCGCCGGTCTTGGATACATGGCGAAGAACTCCTGGACGCGGACGGTCGTGCCAGTCCCAGTTGCCGAAGTTTCTTACCATTACCGGATGCATATATTGAAACGGGTCGGGAACACCCACTTCGTCGGGTACTCTTGGTGTAGCTGCTGCTTCACTCATCGTATTCTCCTCAATTTATTGCCTGCAAATAATGCAGAATTATTCAGCTGCCACGGTCAATCCGGCTTCTCTTGCCTTGCGTTCGAAATATTTTGCCGCTTCTTCGTCAAAATCATCGGTGCGCACGTAGCTCGAAGTGGTTGGGTGATTGACCATATTGGGGTCAGGCTCAACGCCAACAGCTTCAAGGAATGATGGCAGGCCAATGCGGTCGATGGTTTCACCGATACGCTCATGCTCCAGGGCATTTTCAGCAAAGAAGTCCATGACCTCACCGGCAAATTCCACCAGCTCTTCATAGTCTTCATCTGTGTCGAGTTTGATAAACGGCTTGATTACCGTACCCATCAAGTCACCGACTTTCAGGGAGCGTTTGCCGCCAATTAATACGGAAGCGCCTTTGTCATCACCAGGAGCCAGGGCCTTTTTCATGACGTTGATGCAGTGCATGCAGCGCACACACGAATCATTGTCGACTTCCAGCGTGTCATCATCATTGAGGCTCAAGGCGCGTGTTGGACACATGTTGATGACCGAATCGATGGCATATTTGCGACCGACATCAGCAACATATTTCTTCACCTCTTCCTGATTGACCTTCATGTCATCGCGCCAGGTGCCGATGACGGCAAAATCAGCGCGGTGGATTGCGTTGACACAATCATTGGGGCAGCCGGAAAATTTGAACTTAAACTTGTATGGAAGTGCCGGGCGATGCATTTCATCAAGGAATTCGTTGATAGTCTCACGGTGGGCTTTTTGCTCGTTATAGCAGGAGTTTTCGCAGCGCGCAGCGCCAACGCAACTCATCGATGTTCGAAGTGCCGGACCTGCGCCACCCAGATCAAAGCCAATTTTGTTCAAAGCGTCAAAAGAAGGCTGAACCGCTTCAGTTGAACAGCCCTGGAACATGATGTCACCGGACTGACCGTGGAAAGCAATCAGGCCCGAGCCGTGCTCTTCCCAGATGTCGCACATTTCGCGCAATATATCAGTGGTGTAATGAAAGCCTGCTGGAGGTTGGACGCGCAGTGTGTGAAATTCTTTTGATTCGGGGTATTTTTCAGCCACCTCAGAAAAGCGCGGGATAATACCGCCGCCATAACCAAATACGGATACCGTGCCACCTTTCCAGTAGCCGGTTTTGGTTTCATAGGAATGTTCCAACTGACCCAGAAGGTCATTCATCATGTCCTTGTTCTTGGAATCCTTGTCATCGCGCAACCGTTTGAGGCCGGTGACAAAACTGGGCCACGGCCCGTCTTCAAGCTGGTCCAGATTAGGGGTTGGGTGTTTGGTTTTGTCAGCCATTTGAATTACCTCCTCAATTAATCCGTTCAACTATTCAACGGCAAATTTGGTCTTCCAAGAATTGTTCCTGTCATTGTGCCATGCAGTTTCCTGCCAGTCCAGATGAAGAAACAATTTGAATTGTTCTAAACTACATTTATATTGTAAAATTCAAATATTGCAATATGTTAATTTCAGCGAAAATGCTGCCTGTGGATTTCTCGTCAAAATCGACCTTGAATCTGGTAATAGCAACGCTTTTAAATTGCAAGTTGGCGCTTTGTAGGCAAATAATAGATGATGGTAAAATCAGTAAAAAATCAACAATATGTTGCAAATTCCATGGTTTTTCTACCGGGAAATGATGCAGCTTATCTGGCGTGGCGAGAAAAAAAACTGGCCTCACGGGCTGCCAATCCGGCTGGCAAAATCATCGACCTATACAATCTGTCACAGCCTGCAGATCAGGAAATCAACGCTATAATCTCACAATGTGAACAGTCAAATATGGCGATTTATCAGGTTCAGCCCAACGATTCTGATTGTGTTGAGGGGAACGCGCAAAACAAACAGGCGCGGTTGCGGGCAGATTTGAAAAGGTTTTGCGCTCTTCTTGGTTTGCGTAATGCGGAAGCGCACCGCTCCCAAATGCACACAAAGGGTGATGATGGTATTGTTGCGCTGGAAGTGAGCAATCGCGGCGTTGGGGCCGGTTATATTCCCTACACCAACAAAGCGCTCAGCTGGCACACGGATGGCTATTATAATGACAAAAACAACCGCATTAAAGCAATGGTGCTTCATTGTGTGCGTGATGCCAGCGAGGGGGGCGTTAATGAACTGCTCGACCCGCAAATCGCCTATATCCGCCTGCGCGACGCCAATATGGCCTATATTGAGGCATTAATGCACGAAGAAGCGATGACCATCCCGGAAAATACTGACAAACGCAGTGCTTATCGGCCAGCAAGTGTAGGGCCGGTGTTTTTTCTGGATGAATTCAGCGGCGAATTACAAATGCGCTATAGCGCGCGCGGGCGCAACATTATATGGCGTGATAACAAGGATAGTAATGATGCAAGGGCGATGATTGGTGAAATACTGGCAAATGACGAACATATCGTACGCCATAAACTAAAGCCGGGGCAGGGGGTGATTTCCAACAATGTTCTGCATAACCGCACCGGTTTTATAAACCCGGAAGGCGAAAGCCCTTCAGTTTCCACACGACTGTTATATCGAATTCGTTATAAAGAGCGGGTAACACGGCGTGCAGAGCAATCGCAAAAGGAATAAATTAAATGGCAAAACTCAGTGACTTCATAATCACCAACCCACAGATGGGGAATTTTGAAGAGCTCAAGCAGATTGTCGCCAACGCGGCCAGAAACGGCGTGATGCAGATCGAAATGGATATCAAGCCCGATTACCGCAACACACCGCGCAACTGGGCCTGGGTTCTTGAAGATGTATTCGTTCGTGGCGAAGTTTGAGGAGAGGTATGACGATGGAAGGTGAAAAACTAACGCCGATTGCCCAGTGGGATCTGGCCTATGGAAAAAAGGCCAGCCTGAAAGCCGTTGAATATGACAGCGGCATGAACCTGTTGCGCATGACGGTTCGCGAAGGCACGCGTATTACCGATGTGAACCTGCACGCAGAAGCAGCGCAGGAAATTGGTGAGGCGATGATAGAATGGGCAAAAAAGCAAAAACCATAAAAGATTCATTTGTTAGATTAACAAAACACAATTAACCATTGATTTAAGAAAGAAATACACAATGGATCACTTGCCGATCTTTCTCGATCTGAAAGATAAAAAAACTATCGTTACCGGTGGCGGAACGATTGCGGCGCGGCGCACTGAGCGTGCGCTGGATGCGGGTGCGCGTGTATTTGTGTTTGCTGAAAAATTATCGGCTGATTTTGAAGCGTTTAGCGCCAACAGCAATTTCACTCACTTCGCGCGTTCGTTTGAGGAGGCTGATCTTGACGGTGCGGTTGTTGCCTGGGGCTGCATGGAAGATGACAGCGACGAGCAACTGGCGCAAATGGCGCGGGCCAAAAAAGTTTTGGTGAATGTGGCCGATGTTCTGGAGAACTGCGATTTTATCACGCCTTCGATTGTTGACCGCGATCCGTTGATCGTGGCGATTTCCACAGGTGGGGCCTCACCGATACTGGCGCGTACAATCCGCGCACGGCTGGAAGTGATGTTACCGGCGGCCTATGGCGACCTGGTGCGCTTTGTTGGCCGGTTTCGCGACAAGGCGATGGCAAAACTCAAGACAGGCCCCGAACGGTTGCGGTTCTGGGAGGCAATATCTTCGGGACCGGTGACTGAAATGTACCTGGCGGGCGACGAGACAGGAGCGACAAAACAACTGGCGGCAGAACTTGAAGCGGCAGCCAGTGGTAAAGTTCGCCCCAGGCTTGGCGAGGTTTATCTGGTGGGCGGTGGCCCCGGTGACCCGGACCTGCTCACATTTCGCGCATTGCGACTAATGCAACTGGCCGATGTGGTGGTGCATGACCGTTTAATCGGTGAGGGCATCATGAACCTTGTGCGGCGCGATGCGGAACGCATTTATGTGGGTAAGATGCCACAACAGCACACCGTTCCCCAGGAGGAAATCTCGCAGATGCTGGTGCGGCTGGCCAAAGAAGGCAAGCGGGTGTTGCGTTTGAAGGGCGGTGATCCGTTTATATTCGGGCGTGGTGGTGAAGAAATCGAAGCGCTGGCGGCGCAGAATATCCCGTTTCAGGTGGTGCCGGGGATAACGGCGGCATCGGGTTGTTCTACTTATGCCGGCATCCCGCTCACCCACCGCGATCACGCTCAGGCCTGCGTATTCACCACCGCTCACGGGCGCGACGGGATGCTGGACGTCGATTGGGACGTACTGCTGCGCCCAAACCAGACGGTGGCAATTTATATGGGCCTCTCCAATATTGAGCATTTGTGCAGTGGATTTATCGCCCGTGGTGCTGATGTTCACCTGCCGGTGGCAGTAATCGACAAAGGTACCAGGCCAGACCAGAAGGTGGTGATTGCCACCGTCTCGACGCTTTGTGAAAAGTTGCGGAACGAAAACCTTGAAGGCCCGGCAATGATCATTATCGGCACAGTAGTAAACCTGCGCGAAAAACTCTCCTGGTACAAAACCAGAAGCGGCTCAATGCATGCGGTTTATAGTTCCCAAGAGGCAAGAGATTGGCTGCCGGGGGAAGGGTAGCTTCGTTATTGGGTTCGTATTCAGTTTTCGCAACATGTGGCGCAGCCTCCTTTTGGGATAAGGTGCCTTCGGCGCATATGACGCTGGATCGTCGGGTCGAGCCCGACGATGACGAAGTAGAGAGCGCGAGGATGACCAGGGGATGACGAGGGAGAGAGCGCGAGAATAACAAGGAAGAGCAACACCCCGCCGTCACCCCTGTGCTTGTCACAGGGGTCCATGCCTGAGAATTATCGTCAATTCGTGAGGGTTATCGTGTGGATGGGAGAACGGCATGGATTCCTGTGACAAGCACAGGAATGACGGTGAGGCGGCAATTTTACTTATCCCATTGAAATAACCCAACAATAAAAACTCAAAAAACTTATCCCCACATCCCCCACTGCCCATATACTGTTCCCACTGATCAACCCTGCAAACGACGGCGCGCGTGCCGAATGTTCCGTGGGTTGGCAGCAGCAGAGCGTGGACGGTCACATGTCGGGTGTGG
>JAKISV010000199.1 GCA_021648425.1 Rhizobiaceae bacterium | reverse complement strand
ATTTCAACGCAATTTGACCGATTGTTGAATTATTAGCAAAATCAATACTCAATGGTTTTTCGAAAACACCAGCGCAGCAATTCCAGAATCCTTTTCGCCGCAATTGCTGGTTTTGCCCGTCTGCTTAAAACCGTTTTTCTTGTAAAAGCTGACAGCACCGACATTTTGCTCCTCAACTTCCAGCACAATTTCTTTAGCTTCAAAAAAAGATTCTTCGATTTCATCAAGCAGCATTTTCCCCACGCCCCTGCCCTGATATTGCCCCAGTACATAAAGCTGATGAAGTTTGGCGTGCTTATCATCAATCTGGCTGCCAAAAGCCATGCCGGCAATCACCTCGCCATCATCAGCCACCAGGAATTCGGAAGCCGGTCTGGTAAGTTGTTTTTCCAGTGCATTCACATTGTGCCACTTGCTGGTAATTTCAGTCACCCGCTCGGGCCCGTAAATTCCATCATAAGTCGAATGCCAGACTTCCCCCAGCAATTTACTGATCGCCGCAATATCGCGCCTGGAAGCCGTTCGCACCCACATGGGTTAAAGCCCCAGCTTTTCACGTACAAGCTGGTTCACCACCTGCGGGCTTGCCTTGCCACCGGTAGCTTTCATTACCTGACCAACAAACCAGCCGGCCATTTTCGGTTTTTCTTTGACTTCGGCAACCTTGTCCGGGTTAGCAGAAATAATCTCATCCACTGCCGTTTCTATGGCTCCCGTGTCGGTTACCTGTTTCATGCCGCGCTCTTCAACTATCGCAGCAGGATCACCGCCTTGCGCCCAAACGATCTCAAACAGATCTTTAGCAATTTGCCCGGAAATTGTGTTGGCCTTGATCAAATCTATAATACCGCCAATCTGGTCGGGTGAAACCGGGGCTTCTTTAATGTTGTGACCTTCTTCTTTCAGTTTACCCAGCAAATTGTTGATTACCCAATTGGCTGCCAGCTTGCCGTCACGCCCTTTGGCGGTTTTTTCATAATAGTCGGCAATTGATTTTTCAGAAACCAGAATTGAAGCATCATAGGCACTAAGGCCCATATCTTTTCGCACCCGCTCTAATTTCTCATCGGGAAGTTCCGGCAGGTCTTTTGCCAGTTCATCAACATATTCCCTACTAAATTCAAGCGGCAACAGGTCAGGGTCTGGAAAATACCGGTAATCATGCGCGTCTTCTTTTGAACGCATCGAACGCGTCTCGCCTTTGGCTGGATCATACAGTCGCGTTTCCTGACTGATGGTTCCACCATCCTCAATCACTGCAATCTGGCGCCGCGCTTCTGCTTCGATGGCCTGGCCGACAAAGCGGATTGAATTGACATTCTTGATTTCACACCGCGTTCCAAATTCACCACCGGGCTTGCGCACGGAAACATTGACATCCGCCCGCATCGAGCCCTGTTCCATGTTGCCATCACAGGTACCAAGATAGCGCAAAATGGTACGTAGCTTGGTTACAAAGGCTTTAGCTTCGTCCGAAGATCGCATATCGGGCCTCGATACAATTTCCATCAGCGCAATACCGGTGCGGTTGAGGTCAACAAAGCTCATCGTTGGATGCTGGTCATGCATTGATTTACCCGCATCCTGCTCCAGATGCAGTCGCTCTACGCCAATCTCGACCTCTTCAAAATTCCCCTGCTTATCCGGCCCAACCGCAATCTTCACCACACCTTCACCAACGATAGGGTCTTTGAATTGTGAAATCTGATAGCCTTGCGGCAGATCAGGATAAAAATAATTCTTTCGGTCAAATACCGAACGCAAATTGATTTCAGCCTTCAAACCCAAACCCGTGCGCACCGCCTGGGCCACGCATTCTTCATTGATCACCGGCAACATGCCCGGCATTGCTGCATCAACCAGCGAAACATTCGAATTCGCCTCAGCACCAAATTCGGTAGATGCACCGGAAAAAAGCTTGGAATTTGACGACACCTGCGCATGCACTTCAAGTCCAATTATGACTTCCCAGTCGCCGGTGGCACCGGGTATGAAGCGTTTGGGTTCAGGTGTTCGGGTATCAATTAATTCAGTCATTATTGGCTGGTCCAGGTTCAAGTATTTTCGATGAAAATATCATTTATTCCATATTTTCAGAGATGAGGGAGTTATATGCTAAAGTTTCGATAATGCCACTATTTTTCGCCCGGAAATAAAAAACTCCCGACAGTCCAATTCGAACTATCAGGAGTTTTTAGTCATTTGGTAATTTGCAGAACTTAGTTGCAAATACCATTTCTCATGCAGTTACGCATATTCTCACGCATATCTGCACGCCAGTCTGTGGCATCTTGAAGACCATCATGGCCGCCATCGCTCTTACCGGCTTTATATCCTGCTTTGTAGCCTTTCTTGTATCCAGCGTTATAACCAGACTGGTACTGATTGCCCCCTGAGAACATCATCAAGCCACTGTTGAAGGATTTTTCATATTCATCTGCATAGCCATCTTTATAGCCATCTTTTTGACCGACTTTCTTGCCGTCTTTAAAACCCTTGTCGTAATTTGCTGTAGATACAGGGGGGGAATTTTCCAGGGGTGGATTGGATAAATTGGGTGCATTGGATGGATGACCTGCAAGGGCAGCAGGAGCAGCAATCAGCAAAGAGATTGTTACAACTGATAAGATGCCACGTGAGAGCACGTTGCGACGTGAAGTATTGATTTTAGATGTTTTTGATTGTGTAGACATTGTATTTTCCTTTTAAGCGATATTGCTAATTGATCGCGCCCTTAAGGAAACTAATAACTGTTTACACTTGAAGCTGTGCTGAACAGCACATTCAGAATCCGTTCATATTCAAAACGAAAATCCTTACCCCTTATATTGTCAATATCTCTGACCGCTTAGAGTCAGGACTTATCACCATCCTCTGGTCAAGCCAGAGGATGGAAATTGCGAAATTCCGGTCAACACTGTTTAAAGGTCAACTGTAAAGTTTTTGCACGCCCAACTGATCATGAATCATATTCACTTGTCTTTGATCCATGTTCAAAGCAGTTCTGAACTTGTGCAGATATTGTGCTTCCGCCTGACTATCCAGATCTATCGCCATAACTGACATTGTATAGACCTGTTGTTCCAGACCCTTTGGTACTTGAGCTGCAAGCCCTTCGACATCAACGGGTTGCTTCATTTCATAGCGCACAAAAGCCATTTCTTCTTTCGAAACCTCTCCCAGGTTGGACAGGAGTTTTTCCCGCTCCTTTTCGTCCAGTTCACCATCAGCTTTTGTTGCCTGTATCATGGCACGAAGCATTAGTGCCGCCATAGCCTCTTGTTCTTGTGAAGGCTGAACTTTGGGTTCACCTCCGCGTTGGAAGGAGTCGTTGAGCATTTCTCCAAATGAGCCTGTGTTCCCGTCAGCTTGTCCCGTACGTGAATTGGCTACACCGCCAAGAAGCCCGCCAAGCATACCACCAAGACCTCCACTGCCGCCTGCGCCACTGGTCAAATTGCCAAGAAGGTCGCCAAGGCCACCTTTGCCCTGCTGCCCGCCTGAGGACATGCCGCCGCCCAGTTGTTCAAGCAGGCCACCCAGGCCGCCACTCATTCCGCCACCGCCCTGGCCGCCGAGTACAGATCCCAGCAAATCACCAAGACCGCCACCTTGTGGTGCCTGTCTGGTATTTTGTGCTGATCCGCCGGAAAGAAGATCTCCCAGCAAACCGCCTCCGCTTGGGGCTGTAGTACCTGCTGATTTTTTCATCATACCGCCAACGCCTTTGGCTACAGCGATGCCGACGGCAACTTTGGCCAGCGTACCTAAAAGACTCATAACATTTCTCCGTGAAAATACTTGTTCTTGTTACAAAAAAGAGAAACATTGAATATGTTGCCCCTAAGGAAGGGTATAGCTTTAACGCCTGTCAAACAAGGCCAGATCATACTGCATCGCAATTTGTTGAAATCCTGCTTTGATGGTCCCCGATTGCAGTTGCAGATTTCGCTGTTTATTTGCGTCATGCCTTTTTATTTAGAAAGCCAACCCAAAATCCGCTCCAGACCGCGCACTAATTCCATCTAATCCACCAGCCATCGACGGGTAAACACCCCATAGCCGACAACAAGCAAAAACTCCCGACAGTCCAATTCGAACTATCAGGAGTTTTTAGTTATTTGGCAATTTGCAGAACTTAACTGCAGATACCATTTCTCATGCAGTTACGCATATTCTCACGCATATCTGCGCGCCAGTCTGTTGCATCATGAAGGCCATCATTACCGCCGTCATTTTTGCCGGATTTATATCCTGCCTTGTAGCCTTTCTTGTATCCAGCATCATAACCAGTCTTGTAAGGGGAGGCTCCTGAAAACATCATCATGCCGGTGTTGAAGGATTTTTCATATTCATCTGCATAGCCATCTTTATAGCCATCAGTGCGGCCAACTGACTTGCCGTCATTAAAACCCTTGTCATATTCAACCGTTGAAGGTGGAGGCGGCGGGCTTGCCAGGGCAGCAGGCGTAGCAATCAGCAAAGAGATTGCTACAGCCGAAAAGATGCCACGTGAGAGCACGTTGCGACGAGAGGTATT
>JAKISV010000198.1 GCA_021648425.1 Rhizobiaceae bacterium | reverse complement strand
GCGCGCCCATTCCTGGCTGATATCTTCTGCTTCATTGTGGCTGAGGCCATCAACACAAGGGCACATTACCATTGCAGTCGGCGCTTTGCGGTTTATCCAGCAGGCATCGTGGCCGGCTCCTGAGATGATATCCATGTGGGAATAACCCAGCCGTTCTGCCGCATCGCGAACTGCGCCAACGCACTTCTCATCAAAGGCGGGCGGGTCAAACTGGCCGACAATTTCGCTTGCAAAACCGACATCCAGCGCCTCACACAGTTTTGGTGCCTCCTCATCAAAACGCGCCACCATGGCTTCCAGAGTATCAATTTCATGAGAGCGCATATCGACGGTGAACACCACCTTGCCGGGGATGACATTGCGTGAATTAGGGTAGACATCAATATGGCCGATGGCACCCACGGCGTTGGGTGCGTTGGCCATGGCGATTTTATGAACCAGTTCGGTAATCTGAGCCAAACCGCGCCCGGCATTTTTACGCATTGGCATCGGCGTGGAGCCGGTGTGGCTGTCTTTGCCGGTGATCGTGCATTCTATCCATCGAAGTCCCTGGCCATGGGTGACAACGCCGATGTCTTTGCCTTCGGCTTCCAATATCGGCCCCTGTTCGATGTGCAGCTCAAAAAACGCATGCATTTTGCGCGCGCCCACTTCTTCGTCCCCCATCCAGCCGATGCGTTTTAGTTCGTCGCCAAATTTTTTGCCTTCGGCGTCCTCATGCGCGTAAATTTCCTCCTGCTCCAACATGCCGGCAAATACTCCTGATGCCATCATCGCCGGGGCGTAGCGCGTGCCTTCTTCATTGGTCCAGTTGGTAACAACAATCGGGTGTTTGGTTTTGATATTGAGATCGTTCAAAGTGCGCACAATTTCCAGTCCGGCCAATACGCCCAGCACACCATCATAACGCCCGCCGGTGGGTTGGGTATCAAGGTGAGAGCCGACATAGACCGGCAGCGAATCGGGGTCGCTACCTTCGCGGGTCATAAACATCGTACCCATCTGATCAACGCCCATGGTGCAACCCGCATCTTCACACCACTTCTGGAAAAGCTTGCGCCCTTCGCCATCTTCATCGGTCACCGTCTGGCGATTTGAGCCACCGGCAATGCCGGGGCCTATTTCAGCCATTTCGTGGATAGATTCCCACAGGCGGTCGGAGTTGATTCTGAGGTTTTCACCAGGTGCTGCCATTATTCTAGTCCTTGCTACCAATGATCAGGTTGGAAACGCAAAAGTTGCGCCTTCTTTGATACCTTTGGGCCAGCGTGTTGTGACCGTTTTCAATCTTGTATAAAAATGTACACCTTCGGGACCATAGATGGAATGGTCACCAAAAAGCGAACGCTTCCAGCCGCCAAATGAATGATAGGCCACCGGCACCGGAATGGGCACATTAATGCCGACCATACCCACTTCGATATCATCAGCAAATTCACGCGCAGCATCACCATCGCGGGTGAAGATGGCGGTGCCGTTGCCATATTCATGATCGTTGATGAGTTTGACGGCTTCCCCGTAGTCTTTTGCCCGCAATACGCTGAGTACAGGGCCAAATATCTCTTCTTTATATATCGTCATGTTTGAAGTCACATTATCAAATAAAGTGCCGCCAACGAAGTAGCCTTCTTCATAGCCCTGCAGCGAGAAGTCACGGCCATCAACCACCAGTTTTGCGCCTTCTGCGACGCCTTTGTCGATGTAACCTTTGACCTTTTCCTGATGGGCTTTGGTGATTACCGGCCCCATCTCGGCATCTTCATCAGTTGAAGGGCCTATTTTGAGTGACTCAACACGTGGAGCCAGTTTTTCAACCAGCGCATCAGCGGTGGCGTCTCCGATGGGAACTGCCACAGAAATTGCCATGCAGCGCTCACCGGCGGAGCCAAATCCTGCGCCCATTAAGGCATCGGCTGCCTGGTCCATATCGGCATCGGGCATGATGATCATATGGTTCTTGGCACCGCCAAGTGCCTGCACGCGTTTGCCGTTGGCTGTGCCACGCGAATAGATGTATTCGGCAATCGGTGTTGAACCAACAAACGAAATGGCTTTGACATCGCGGTGATCAAGCAGCGCGTCGACTGCTTCCTTGTCACCGTGAATGACATTAAACACCCCTTCGGGAAACCCTGCCTCCTGAAACAGTTCCCAACATAACATCGGGGCAGAAGGATTGCGTTCTGAGGGTTTCAAAATAAACGTATTGCCACAGGCAACAGCGATTGGATACATCCACATCGGCACCATGGCCGGGAAATTAAACGGTGTGATACCTGCCACTACTCCAAGCGGCTGACGATCAGCATAAGAATCAATCGAAGGCCCGACATTGCGGCTGAATTCGCCTTTCAGTAGATTAGGAATACCGCAGGCAAAATCGACAACTTCTATGCCTCTTGTCACCTCACCCAACGCATCCTCATGGGTTTTCCCATGTTCGCGGGAAAGTTCACGCGCGATATCTGCTGAATGTTTGTCGAGCAGATATTTGAAATTGAACATGAATTTTGCACGTTTCAGCGGCGGGGTTCTGGCCCACTCCTTTGCCACGGATTTTGCGCTGGCCACGGCTTCGTTCACCTCATCCACGGTGGAAAGAGGTGTCTTTGCGATTTGTTCTCCGGTTGCCGGATTAAACACAGCTGATGAGCGCGACGACAAGGAGTTGATCTTTTTGCCATGAATTGCATTGGATATTTTGTACATTTCAGGATTTTCTCTTGTATTTTTGACCGATTGGTAAATGTTATCACCCCTTTAATGGCGGTCAAGAAAAATTCCTGAAAAATTCTGGGTGCCAACAAAATTAACTGCCATCACCGAATTGCCCATTGGGACAATGTTAGGTACTAGTGAGACAATGAAACCAAGAGCACAATCAACAAGGCGTAAGACACGTATCCAGCGCGAAAATCGTGAGCGTATCCTTGAAGCGGCACTGGACGTCTTTTCCAGTTATGGATTTCGCGGCGCTACAGTCGATCAAATTGCTATAGCGGCAGGCATGTCAAAACCCAATCTGCTTTATTATTTCAGCGGCAAGGAGGACATGTTGCAGGGGCTACTCGATCGCCTGCTTGATATCTGGCTGGCACCATTGCGGAAATTTGATGACCGTGGTGAGCCGCTCACTGAAATCAGAAATTACATCAAACGAAAACTTGACATGGCGCGCGATTACCCGCGTGAAAGCCGGTTGTTTGCCAGCGAAATTCTGCAGGGAGCCCCCCACCTCAAAGAATTGCTCGGGGCGGAGATCAAGCAATTGATTGACAGCAAGGTCGACGTTATTCAAAAGTGGATGGATCAGGGTAAACTCGCTCGATGCAACCCCTACCACCTGCTGTTCTCAATCTGGTCAACCACCCAGCATTATGCGGATTTTGATGCCCAGTTAAAGGTTCTGCTTCCCGCTGAACGTTATAATGACAGTCGCTTTGAAGATGCTGAGCAATATCTTGATTTGCTGTTTGTACAGGGCTTGAAACCGGAAAATTCCAAATGACTTCTAAAATCATTCCCGTAGATGAATTTGATTATATCATTTTTGGCGGCACCGGTGATCTCGCCCAACGCAAGCTTATTCCTTCGTTATTTAGGCGCTGTATGGATAATCAGATCATCGGAAATTCAAGGATAATCGGTGTTTCACGCTCGGCAAAAACCGATGAATCCTACCGCAAATTTGCCAGTGAAGCGCTGGACAGGCATATTGGGCCGGCCAATATTGACAAGGAACACAAACGCAGTTTTCTGAATAGGCTGCATTATGTGCAAATTGATGCGCTTGGTGATGAAGGATGGCCGCAGCTTGCCAGCCTGTTAGGCGATGAAGACCGATTGCGTGCCTATTATCTGGCCGTGAGCCCATCGCTGTTTGGTGCCATTGCCGAGCGTCTGCATTCCAATGGCCTTATCCGTGAACATTCACGTCTGGTGATAGAAAAACCCATTGGTCACGATTTAAAATCCGCCGTGGCGTTGAATGAAACCGTCGGTAAACATTTTCCTGAAAAACAGATTTATCGCATCGACCATTATCTGGGTAAAGAGACTGTTCAAAACCTGATGGCGCTTCGTTTTGCCAATGCGCTTTATGAGCCGCTTTGGAACAATGCCCATATTGACCATGTGCAGATTACTGCAGCCGAAAGCATTGGCGTTGAGGGGCGTGGCGGTTATTACGATAAATCCGGCGCCATTCGAGACATGGTGCAAAACCATCTGCTGCAACTGTTATGTCTGGTGGCGATGGAGCCGCCAGCTTCCAATGATGCCGATAGTGTACGCGATGAAAAACTGAAAGTGTTGCGTTCGCTGGAACCAATCACTTCGAAAAACTGCGACAGGTTCACAGTGCGCGGCCAATATAGCGAAGGGGCAATAGATGGTGGGCCGGTGGCGTCTTATCTGGATGAGATTGAAGGCGGTAAAAGCGATACGGAAACTTTTGTCGCCATCAAGGCGCAGATCGCCAACTGGCGTTGGGCGGGCGTGCCGTTTTATCTGCGCACCGGCAAACGGCTGGCGCGGCGTGTATCC
>JAKISV010000197.1 GCA_021648425.1 Rhizobiaceae bacterium | reverse complement strand
ACCCCGGCGATCAGAATGCCGATTGAAAGCGGCACAATAAATAATGATATCGTGCGCGGGATCTCGATAGTTGCGTTGGCGCGCGCCAGCCCGTTCGAAGCGACAGTTAATGGCACGATAGATAAGGCTGATAAAGTGAACAGCACAACACCAAACCCGGAAAAAGTAACTGCTATGGCAAACCCAAACAGGCTGTTTGCAAAGATGCTTGCCGCAGCCGCCAAAAAACCCGCAAATGAAATGAGCGTTGAGGAAAGTACCAGAGTTCGAAGCTGTGAACGGTCAACCAAAACACCGAATGGCAAAGAACCCAAAAGATGCGCCAAAGACTGGCACGCCACAAGAATCCCAATTGTTTCAGCTGGAGCATCAAAAACGAGAGCCGCAACCAGCGGAACTGAAACTAAAGCGATTTGATCTGCAAAGTGAATGCCAAATGCAGCGCCTGCCAGTCTGTTAATTGTGGTCATGGAAATGTCCTTCTGCACATTGGTGTTTCACGAATAAGATGCCAACAGCATCCACACCACCCGAAACTTGCATAAAATTTGCAACACTTATCTGTTTGAATATCCGCCGGAAAACGAAACTGCAGGCTCGCTAAAATCCAGGATATGCCGTGTGGTCAAACAAGGGAATTAACGCTCGCTGGTTTCCCAGTCTGGATTTATCCACGGCTCAAGGCTTGAGCGCGGCAGGGGGGCATTGGCTAAAATATGGTCCGCTGCTTTTTCTGCGACCATAATAGTCGGGCCATTGATATTGCCGTTGGTGATTGAGGGGAAAATCGAAGAATCCACCACCCGTAAACCATCCACTCCAATCACCCGGCACTGCTCATCTACCACCGCCATTTTATCATCGGCACTGCCCATTTTACACGTGCCGCAAGGATGAAACGCGCTTTCCACGTGGCCACGAATATATTCATCCAGCGCTTCATCGGTTTGCACATTATCACCCGGGGAAATTTCACGACCACGCAATTCATCAAAGGTTGGTTGGGAAAAAATTTCACGGGTGAGTTTGATGCAATGGCGAAAATCGTGCCAGTCCTGTTCATGCGCCATGTAGTTGAACTGAATTGATGGCGCTTGTTTAAACTCAGCAGATTTCAGCCGCACCTGCCCGCGAGATTTTGAACGCATCGGCCCGACATGAGCCTGAAATCCGTGAGATTTGGCCGCCGCTTTGCCATCATAACGAATGGCAACGGGCAGGAAGTGAAACTGGATATCGGGATATTCAACCCCGGCACGCGAACGCACAAAGGCAACGCTCTCAAAATGATTGCTTGCACCCTCACCGGTTTTAAACAACAGCCATTGCAGACCGATGCGGGCTTTGGAGAAAAGATTCAGACTTGAATAAAGCGATATCGGTTTTAAGCACTCGCGCTGCACATAAAGTTCAAGATGGTCCTGCAGATTTTCGCCAACGCCGCGACGATTGGCGATCACTTCAATACCATGTTCGCGCAACTGCCCCGCTTCACCAATACCAGACAGCATCAACAGCTTTGGCGAATTAATAGAAGAAGCTGAGACAATAACCTCTTTGCGGGCCGTAATAGTCTGCACACGACCGTTTGCCTCAAATTCAATGCCGCTTGCGCGTTTATCCCTGATAATAATTTTCGTGCACTGGCCGCGCAAAAGCCGCAGATTTTTGCGTTTCAATGCAGGCTTGAGATAGGCATTGGCTGCAGACCAGCGCCTGCCCTGCCATATCGTTTGCTCCATAGCGCCAAACCCTTCCTGTTTGGCACCGTTATAATCATCAGTGGTTTCGAACCCCGCCTGTTTTCCCGCCTCAACAAAAGCCTTGAACAGGGGATTAATGCCATCAGCGCGACGCACATGCAGCGGTCCGTCTTTGCCACGCCAGTCAAAATCACCCCCGGCGCAATTTTCCATCTTTTGAAAATATGGTTGCACATCTGCAAACGACCAGCCGCTCGCTCCCGATTGCGCCCAGTGGTCAAAATCACGCGCATGGCCACGCACATAAACCATGCCGTTGATGGATGAAGAGCCGCCAATTACTTTGCCACGCGGCGTCACCAGTGCGCGCCCGCCCAGATGGGGTTCGGGCTCGCTTTTAAAACCCCAGTCGTAATGGCTCATGTTCATTGGAAACGACAAGGCGGCAGGCATCTGGATGAGCGGCCCAAAATCACTGCCGCCATATTCCAGCACAATAACACTGTAGCGGCCATTTTCAGAAAGACGCGCCGCCAGTACACAGCCTGCAGAACCAGCGCCGACGATGACATAATCAGCAGAGAATTCGGGATTGGTATAAGGTTTGCCACTCATCGAATACAGCTTTTCTAATAAGGATAATTAATAGGTCCTGACCCTAGGCCCCATCGCCACATAAACACTCTTGATTTGCGAATAGGCATCCATTGCCTGCTTGCCGTTTTCACGGCCGATGCCGGACTGTTTATAACCGCCAAACGGCAATTCAATCGGCGTCAGATTATAGGCATTAATCCAGCATGTTCCTGCCTGCAAGCGGGCAATCACACGATGCGCGCGGGTGAGGTCATTGGTATAGATCCCCGCCGCTAATCCATAACCAGTGGCGTTGGCGCGGTTTACCACATCATCTTCATCACTGAATGTGAGCAGTGTCAGCAGCGGGCCAAAAACCTCTTCACGGGCAATAGGCACACGATCATCCTCCACCTCAACAATCATTGGCCTTACCCAATAGCCACCTTCAAAACCCTCAATACGGGGCACCTCGCCGCCGCATAACAGTTTGCCTTGTTTGGGAGCATCGTCGAGATAGGCTGTAACTTTTTTGAAATGTTGAGCTGATGCCAATGGCCCCACCTGGGTTTCTTCATCCATCGGATCGCCGATTTTCAAAGCCACAGTGCGTTCCACCAGTTTGTTGATGAATTTGTCCTTGATGGCCTCATGGACAAATACCCTTGTTGCGTTCGAACATACCTGGCCGGTGGAATAAAAATTGGCCAGCATCGCACCCCCCACCGCCTCATCCAGATCGGCATCTTCAAAGATAATCAACGGTGATTTGCCGCCCAGTTCCAGGGTAACATTTTTGATTGTATCAGCCGCGGATTTCAGGATTTTTGTGCCGGTGGCGGTTTCTCCGGTCAAGGATACTTTAGCCACCTGCCGATGGGCGACCAGTTTAGCACCCACAGCCCCATCACCCTGCAATACCTGAAAAACTCCATCGGGCAATCCGGCATCACGATAAGCTTGCGCCAGGCGCAGGGCGCTGTAGGGCGTTAGTTCCGCTGGCTTGAAAATAAACGCATTGCCACAAGCCAGTGCCGGGGCGGATTTCCAGCAGGCAATCTGCAGGGGATAATTCCACGCGCCAATGCCCACACAAATGCCCAAAGGTTCGCGCCGCGTATATCCCCAATCACCCGCTTCGCCGGAAAAACTGACCTGCTCACCGCTTTGAACTGCGCCTTGTGCTGCAAAATACTCAAGACATTGCGCCCCTGAAATAATATCAACAACCAAAGTCTCCTGTAGCGCTTTACCGGTATCAAGGGTTTCAAGTTCAGCAATTTCACGGTTTTGTTCCCGCAAAAGCCGCGCGGTTTCGCGCAGAATATCTGCCCGCTCAGCCAGTGGCGTGTTGCGCCAGATTTCATAACCTTTTTGCGCCGCATCAATCGCCTGCGCAATTTCATCATCGTGCGCCCAATGAACAGTACCAAAAGCCTCACCCGTTGCCGGGTAAATAACCTCGTGAGTGTCGCCATCTCCTGATACCAGTTTGCCGTCAATAAACTGACTGCCTTTTGGCAGCAGGTGTGACCATTGTTTGGATTTTGCCATTTTCTTAACCGCCAGCCAGGAGAAACACATATGAGGCAAGTGCGCAGTCGCGATGCAGCTTTGATTGACTCACCGGACAAAATAAAACATCATCGCTCAATCGTAAAGGCCAATAATAACAGGGAGAGAAGCCATGCGTATCACCAGAATTTTAGCTGCCGGGTTCATTGGAGCAACGGCCATACTAACCGCTCAAACTGCACTGGCCGCCAGTCATGAGGCTTGTTCCACCGTGCGGTTTTCCGACGTTGGCTGGACTGATATCACCGCCACCACAGCCGCCACAACATTTGTGTTAAAGGCGCTTGGTTATGAAACCGATATTAAGGTTTTATCGGTGCCGGTAACTTATACATCTCTCAAGAACAAGGATATCGACGTGTTTTTAGGCAACTGGATGCCGACCATGGAAGCCGATATCAAACCTTATCGTGAAGATGGCTCGGTGGAAACCATCGCAACCAATCTGGAAGGTGCCAAATACACGCTCGCCGTTAATCAGGCCGCAGCCGATCTTGGTGTCAAGGATTTTGCCGATATTGCCAAAATCAAAGATGCGCTTGGCGGCAAAATCTATGGCATTGAACCGGGCAATGACGGCAACCGCTTAATTCTCGATATGATCGAAAAAGACGCCTTCGGCCTCAAGGGTTTTGATGTGGTGGAATCTTCTGAAGCGGGCATGTTGACTCAGGTGGCGCGCAATTCCAAATCGGGTAAGCCAATCGTATTTTT
>JAKISV010000196.1 GCA_021648425.1 Rhizobiaceae bacterium | reverse complement strand
GCCTTGAAGTCACCAAAATACTTGGTAATCGCAGCAGTCAATGTCGTCTTGCCATGGTCAACATGGCCAATCGTGCCAATGTTACAATGGGGTTTATTACGCTCAAATTTCTCTTTTGCCATGTTGGTATTCCTGAAGTTTAATATTCTGTATCACTTGCGCCTTATCTAAACCGTGAAAGAAACGATTTCAAGGCCTTTCGCGAGACACATTTTTTAACCTGCCTGGGCCAGTTGCGCCAGTTTGCTGACAATCACTGCCACGCCTTTCAATCGTTTATCACTCGTAGAGAAATCGCGTTGCAATACGATTGAGTGATCAGGGCGTACTTTTGCCAGCGAACCTTGTTCACCAATCCACTTCATCAGGGCCAACGGCTCGGCAAAAGTCTGGTCGCGGAAACTTATCACCAGTCCTTTTGGACCGGCATCAAGTTTCTCGATATTGGCTTTGACGCACAGGCCTTTGACATAGATAATTTTCAGCAGATGATCGACTTCGCCTGGCAACGGGCCAAATCGGTCAATCAGTTCAGCGCCGAATGCATCGATATCACTCAGTTCTTTGAGATCAACCAGACGTCTGTAGAGGTTTAAGCGCAATTGCAGATCGGCCACATAAGATTCTGGGATAAGCACCGGGGTGCCGATGGTGATCTGTGGTGACCATTTGCCTTCCCCGATGAAATCATCGCCACCTTTAAGTTCCGCCACCGCCTCTTCCAGCATCTGCTGGTAGAGTTCAAATCCAACCTCGCGAATATGGCCGGACTGCTGTTCGCCCAGCAGGTTGCCTGAACCACGAATATCAAGATCATGGCTCGCCAGTTCAAAGCCTGCGCCAATCGAATCAAGCGATTGCAGCACTTTCAGGCGGCGCTCGGCAGTTTGTGTCAAACGACGGTGCAATGGCAGGGTGAACAGCGCATAAGCGCGAACTTTCGAACGCCCCACCCGTCCACGCAACTGATAAAGCTGGGCCAGGCCAAACATATCAGCACGGTGGACAATCAGCGTATTGGCGGTTGGAATATCAAGGCCAGATTCGACAATTGTAGTAGAAAGCAGCACATCATACTGACCGTCATAAAACGCATTCATGACGCTATCCAGATCACCCGGTGTCATCTGCCCGTGGGCAATGGCGACTTTCAGTTCCGGCACATATTCGGCGAGAAAATCCGCCCGTTCAGCCAGATCACTCACCCTCGGACAGACGTAGAAACTCTGGCCGCCGCGATAACGTTCACGCAGCAGCGCTTCACGCACCACCAGCGGATCAAAGGGTGAGATAAAGGTTCTTACCGCCATGCGATCAAGCGGCGCGGTGGTGATCAGCGATAATTCGCGAACGCCGGTGAGCGCCAGTTGCAAGGTGCGCGGGATCGGTGTTGCCGTGAGGGTGAGAACATGAACATCGCTTTTCAGCTCTTTCAGGCGTTCTTTATGTTTAACGCCAAAACGCTGCTCCTCATCAATGACCAATAGCCCCAGACGTTTGAACTCAATCGATGTGCTTAAAAGCGCGTGGGTGCCGATAACAATATCAACATCACCGCTGGCGAGGCCCTTTTTGGTATTGGCCAGAGCCTTGTTACCCACAAGGCGTGAAGCATGGGCTATTTTGATGGGCAGGCCTTTGAAGCGCTCTGCAAAGCTCTTGAAGTGCTGGCGGGCAAGCAAAGTTGTCGGCACAACGACAGCCACCTGTTTACCGCTCATGGCAGCAACAAATGCACCGCGCAGAGCCACTTCGGTTTTACCAAAACCTACATCGCCACATATCAGCCGGTCCATCGGCGTACCTGCACCCAGATCATCAAGCACCGCTTCGATTGCCGACATCTGGTCCTGGGTTTCATCATAGGGAAAACGCGCTGCAAATTCATCATACAGGCCTTCGGGTGCCAGCATTTTATCGCTGGAACGAAGGGCGCGTTCTGCGGCAATGGCAATCAACTGACCGGCCATTTCCAGAATACGTTTTTTCAGTTTAGCTTTACGTGATTGCCAGGCCGCACCGCCCAGCCGGTCGAGCTGCACCTCCGTATCCGAAGAGCCATAACGCGATAACAGTTCGATATTTTCTACGGGTAAAAAGAGTTTGGCATCGCCCGCATAAAGAAGCTCCAGACAATCGTGCGGGGCGCCTGATACTTCAAGCGTGCGCAGGCCGTTAAAACGACCAATGCCATGGTCCACATGCACCACCACATCGCCCTCGCTCAGGGTGGCAACTTCCGCAATGAAATCAGCAGCTTTTTTGCGACGGCTTGATTTTCTCACCAGCCGGTCACCCAATATATCCTGCTCGGCGATGAAGCAGAATTGTTCGGTGACAAATCCTTCCTCAATCGGCAGGATTGCCAGCGCGCTTTCACCGGTTTTTAATGCTGCCAGTTCACCAGGGTTTGCCACATTGCGCATCCGTTCCATGCCGTGTTCACCCAACACATGGCCCAGACGTTCGCGCGAACCTTCGCTCCAGGCGGCTAGAATAACGCTGCGCCCTTCGCTTCGCTGATCTGCTGCATAAACCCCAACGGCTTCAAACACATTCTTCCCGGATTCACGCTCGGCAGCAAAACTGCGCCCGGCGCTTGCACCAAGAGAAATGACGCGTGCATCAGGGCTTTGCGGCAGTTCAAAGGGCGACAAGGTCACCGGTCCGCTTTCAGCCAGTGCCGCAACCAGCTGTTCCATACTCATATAAAGCTGCTCAGGTTCCACGGGCTTATAGGGCGCGCCCTCACCCACCGACATTTTCAGGCTGTCGCAACGCGCTTCATAATGGTCGCGCACCTGTTCAAGCCGTTCTTCGCAGGCCTTTTCAACCTGGTGGTCGCAGATGATGTTAAACCCTTCAAAATAATCAAATGCGCTATCCAGTTTTTCATGGAAAAGCGGCAGCCAGTGTTCCATGCCCGCATATCGACGCCCCTCGCTGATTGCCTGATAGAGCGCATCATCACGGGTGGCGGCACCAAATGTCTCGAGATATTTTGTTCTAAAACGGGCGATTGATTGCGGGTTCAAGTCCACTTCACTCATCGGTGCCAGGGTGCTGGTGGTTTTCTGCGCTAAAGTACGCTGGCTGGCCAGATTAAAACTACGGATTGATTCAAGCGTATCGCCAAAAAAATCAAGCCTTACAGGGTTTTCTTCACCCGGTGCAAAATAATCCAGAATACCGCCGCGCACAGCAAATTCGCCACGATCATGAACCGCAGAATTTCGTTCAAACCCGTTGGCTGCCAACCAGCGCGAAACCTCCTCCATGCTGATCGCTTTTCCCGGCACCAGATCAAGCACCTGCTTGGCCATCTGCGCCACCGGCACCTGACGCTGAACCAGTGCATTTGCAGTCGTCAACACCAAAAGAGGCTTGCCTTCTTGTTGTGAGCCGGTGTTGCGCGCCAGTTCCCCAAGGGTGGCGATACGTTGGGCAGAGATTTCAAGTGAAGGCGAGACCCGGTCATAGGGCAGGCAATCAAAGGCCGGCAATTCGATTATTCGCTGGTTGGGAGCAAAAAACCCAAGGCCCGCATGAATTTCATCCAACTGCCTGCCATCAGCAGCGATGAATACCAGGCCGGATTTAGCGCGTACCTGTAATAACATCTGCGAAATCACCAGTGGCAGATAACCACCGGGTACACCGCCAAACTGTGTTGGCAGATTTTCTTCAAAAATATCGGTGAGTTTTGCAATTGTGCTATCGGTCATGAATTAATCTTCTGAATTCGTAATAACTGTTTTGGCATGGCTGAGGATTTGCGCAAACAACTCCGTATCAAACGGTGCGGGAATTGCCAGTTCGCCAGTGTACCATTGCAATAAATCCCGGTCATTATTGTCCATCAACGCTTCAAATTCATCCAGTCGGGAATGATCAAACCCGTCGATAAAACTATCGGCAAATTTACCAAGAATGATGTCCATTTCCTTGATACCGCGATGATTAGCGCGGTAGCGCAACTGCTTGCGCCGGTTATCCAGTAATTCATTTTCCCGCACTTAATTCACAGCCTTCTTGCACTCATCGGTGATAATTGGCACTTTGAATTCTGCCAACCTGAATTTTTCCTCGAACCACCGAAATACAGATGCGCCCGACAATTCTCAACCCCTTATTTATGCCAGTGTCCAGCCTGAGCGGTATTGGGCCTAAACTTGAAAAAGCGCTGACCCGTTTATTCCATGGCAATGAAGGCGCAGAACCCGCACGCATTGCCAATCTGCTGTTTCATATTCCCCATTCGATTATTGACCGCAGAAACCAACCAGGTATCGCCGCCTCCCCTCATGGGGCTATTGTCACGCTGAAAGTTCATGTGGACAGGCACTTGCCATCGCCACCGGGCAAAAAAAATGTGCCTTACCGCGTTTATGTGCACGATGAAACCGGTGAATTGGCTCTTGTATTTTTTCAGGCCCGTGCACCCTGGCTGGAAAAACTGCTGCCGGTTGGTGAGACACGTTATGTCAGCGGTACTTTTGACTGGTATAATGGTCGCGCTAATATGGTGCATCCGGATTTTGTTGCGCCACAAGAAGAATTTGTCGGTCGGCCCCTG
>JAKISV010000195.1 GCA_021648425.1 Rhizobiaceae bacterium | reverse complement strand
AGGTTCAAATTGCAAAACTGGTACGCCCCAATGCAATGAATTCAGGTGGCTTGCTGTTGCCCTCAAAACGTCCGGGTTTTTATGTCCGCGCTCCGCGCCTAGCCACCGATGTGAAGATTGATATCTCCGGCCCTATTGCCAGAACTATTGTCACCCAACGGTTTAAAAATCCTTCCGAGAGCTGGGTGGAAGGCATTTATGTTTTCCCGCTTCCTGAAAATTCTGCCGTTGATGCGCTCAAAATGCAAATCGGTAAACGCTTCATTGAGGGTATCATCAAGCCGCGTGAAGAGGCCCGCAAAATTTATGAAAAAGCCAAGCGTGAAGGAAAAAAGGCGGCCTTGTTAGAGCAGCAGCGCCCCAATATCTTCACCAATGCCGTTGCCAATATAGGCCCTGGTGAAACCATTGTTGTTCAGATTGAATATCAGCAGACCATCAAACAATCCTCCGGTCTGTTTTCCCTGCGTTTTCCCATGGTGGTAGCCCCGCGCTACAGCCCTCAACCGATTATCCAATCAGTGGATTTCAACAAAGACGACAAAAATTCGTCTGGTTGGGGCACTGTTAATCCGGTTCCCGACCGTGAAAAAATCACCCCGCCGGTTCTTGATCCGGCCACCAATGCCCTGATCAATCCGGTGACAATGAATATTCGCCTCGCTGCCGGTTTTCCTCTGGGTGAGGTAAAAAGCGCCTATCATCAGGTAAAAATTGTCGAAAATGACGATTCCACCCGAACCCTGACCCTTTCGAACGAAACTGTCCCCGCAGATCGCGATTTCGAGTTGAGCTGGAAAGCCAAAGGCACTGCACCTAACGCTGCGCTGTTTTCAGAAACCATCGATGGCAAAGATTATATTCTGGCCTTTGTCACCCCCCCGGCGATAAAAGCGGAAAACCTGCCGAAAAAAGATCGCGAAACAATTTTTGTTATTGATAATTCCGGCTCTATGGCTGGTGAATCGATGGTTCAGGCTAAGCAGGCGCTTGCCAATGCCCTGTCGCGCCTTACCCCAAAAGACATGTTCAACATTGTGCGTTTTGATGACACGTTTGAACTGGTATTCCCCTCAGCCGTACCCGCCGACCGCGAGAACGTCGGCTTTGCACTCAATTTTGTCAAAAGGCTGGAAGCTGAAGGCGGCACTGAAATGCTGCCCGCCCTTCAAGCCGCGCTGATTGATCGCAATTCCGGCGATACCTCACGCATCCGTCAGGTAATTTTCATTACTGACGGTGCCATTGGCAATGAAAAACAACTGTTTGACGCCATTGCATCGGGCCGTGGACGTTCACGCGTATTCACCATTGGCATCGGATCTGCACCCAATTCATTTTTCATGAACCGTGCCGCAGAAATGGGTCGCGGAACATTCACCCAGATTGGCGCCCTTAGCGAAGTAACGCAGCGCATGTCGGCATTTTTTGAAAAACTTGAGAATCCGGTCCTGACCGGATTAAGGGCAGAGGTCGAAGGCGGGAATTTGTCTGATGTAAGCCCAAATCCTCTGCCCGATTTATATGCCGGTGAACCCGTTGTGCTGGCAGGAGCAATGCAGCGCTCAACCGGTACACTGACCATCACCGGCGACTATGCCGGCCAGCCCTGGCAGGTATCAATGGATTTATCCAAAGCCACCAAAGGCAAGGGTATCGGTAAATTGTGGGCGCGGCGAAAAATCGCCTCACTGGAGGTTTCACGTTCCTATGGTGCAGATTTTGCGAAAGTCGACAAAGCCATTGAAAGCACCGCTCTGGAGCACTCCCTGGTTTCACGCCTCACCAGCCTTGTGGCCGTCGATGTCACCAGGTCGCGGCCTGACAGTGAAAATCTCACCTCAAAAGAAATGCCAACCAACCTGCCCAAAGGCTGGGTGTTTGACAAAGTATTTGGTGAAGACGCTCCAAACGCCCCGCTTATGCAGAAAACCAGAGCTTTTCGCCTGAACGCTTCCAATCAGGTAGCCCAGTTGATTGCTCCTGCCCCAAGCCCCCAAATGGCTTCGCAAGTGGCAAAAGCCAGTCGCAGCGTTACCCTGCCGCAAACTTCAACGCCCGCTGACCGCAATATAATTCTCGGCATAATGCTGCTGTTACTGGCCTCACTCCTGGCGATAGTTTCCGCCATGTGGAAACGGGTTGGCGGCATATCACGCATTCAGGGGCGCACATTGTCCATGCGCGATTTTAACCGCCTGCCATAGGAGAAGTCTGATGAAACATAAAACTGAAAACAAAAATCGGCTCTCGCGTTCCCTGATGCTTGGTACAATTGCCGTACTGGGAGCCGTAGGCATCACCCTGATTGGAAACGGTATCTGGATCAAAGCCAAAGCGGAATTGGCCCAGGTACTGCTCAATCAGGCCTTTGAACGGGTGTTGAAAAGCCCCGTTTCATCATCATCAACATTCAAACCATGGAGTTGGGCGGATATCGAACCAGTTGCCCGGCTCAACGCACCGCGTTTGAATAAAACCAGTATTATCCTCAACGATACCAACGGTGAGGCGCTGGCTTTTGGACCAGGCCACCTGCCCAATACACCGCTTCCCGGTGAACGCGGCACTTCGGTTCTCTCCGGCCACCGCGATACCCATTTTGCCTGGATAAAGGACTTGAAAAACGGCGACCGGATTAATGTCGAAAATGCCGATGGCAGCAAAGTATCCTTCAGCGTTCAACGCACCTGGATTGCCCGCTTTGATGCTTCCGGCATTGATGCGGATTCAGATGAAACCCTGATTGCGCTGACCACGTGCTATCCATTTGACGCAAAAACCCGTGGTCCGCTGCGCTATATCGTTGAGGCGCGAATGGTTGAGCAGAATACTAAAACATCAATGGTGAAAATTGAATAGCGTCAGGAATCATCCATCATCTGCACTATCTTTGCCGCCGCCTGTTCCGGTTTTTCCACATCTGCAACGCCAATCGCCTCCCCGGCAACCAGTTGTAGAATAACAGTCCCCCCGCCAAACAGGCGCCCGGAAAGCCCGCGTGAATATCTGACATTATCAATAATGGCATAGGGCAGCACCACCGGCTCGGCTTTTGGCCATCCGGTATGATATCTCAGATGTTTTTCGAATAAATCGATAGCAATTGTCTGATAGCGCAAAAATGCATTGGCAAATAACAGCGGCACACCAATAGCCAAAACAACAATAAACAATCGCGCCAGATTACCACCGGACAATCCCATAAAATAAAGGACAAGCCAGCCTGAAATATAAAGCACGCTAATCACCGCCGTTGGCACAAATATATGCCAGTGCGCCCGAAAGCTGTGCAAAGCCTGACGTTCGCCAGACACTGCCACACCTTCAACTTTTAACGACACAGGCGTGGTTTCGGGGTTTTGTGGTGCTGATGCCATAGTCAATAATAACACGCTGATTTTCTCATGAAAGCCCCCGCCTGCACTTTGTCGAGAAATTGCAGCATTTGTTTTGCATGGAATTTTGACATAATCGAAAAAAAGAGGTTAAACCCTGCTTTTCACCAATCCAAATGCCAGGTTTTATCCAATACATGACTCTATTCACTATTCTTGCAACATTGGCCCTGTTGGCAACTGTCATTGTCTTTTTTTACGGTCGTGAAAATTCTCTGGCAATGATATTGGGCCCCGCTGATCAGGGTAGAACAGACTTCAAAACCCTGAAACGCTCTAACCTGCCTAACAACTCCCTGATTTGCCCCGAAAACCATTGCGAAAACGCTATTCCTGAAATTGTTGCCCCGGTATTCTCAGTTTCCGCTGACGGGTTGCGCGAGCGCCTGCGCGCTTCACTGGTGAGCGAAAAGCGCCTTGAACGCGTTCACACCAATGATCCGGCCATGCGCGAACGCTATGTTCAGCGCTCCAACCTGTTTCGTTTTGCCGATACCATTCAAGTGGAATACATCCCTCTTGGCACTGATCGCTCCACAATTGCCCTGTTTTCAAGCGCCCAGGTGGGATTAAGTGATGGTCAGGTCAATCGCAAAAGGCTGAAACGCTGGCTGAAAAGGCTCGAAGATATTGTCGTAACGGATGATTAAAAATCAATCCGGAGGCCACAACAGCGGAAACTCACCAGTTTTTCCATCACAATCATCTTTGCGACGTTCCTCAAGCAGCTCAAATTCGCTATTATAACTTTCATTGTTGTCATATCCCCATTGCCACACCTGTTTTGATCCGCAATCCCCAATTCCACGCCCTTTGAAAAACGCAGAAAGTTGGGACCTTTTATCGTCCCACTCAACGTTATAGGCATTGATCATATTGGTGGGGCCACGATTACCAATTACCGGAAAAGCCAGGGCGCGCGCGCCATCATCTGTTTTGGAATAGGCTATAGCCACATAAGGCACATTGTAGGCACCCGGGAAATTACAAGGCAGCAGGAACAACCTGCCTTTATCAACCAGATCGATGCGAATACCACCATATTTTGCAACTATATCAACTTCATCAACACTGCATCCATAGAATTTATTCCCCCACAACTGCCCCACTGGTCCGGGTAGATCATCCTGCGTTTTTAATTCAACAACTCTGGTTGTAACTTCCTGCGCGCGCTTATCTCCCTTTGCATACAACGCAT
>JAKISV010000011.1 GCA_021648425.1 Rhizobiaceae bacterium | reverse complement strand
CTGATCAACCCTGCAAACGACGGCGCGCGTGCCGAATGTTCCGTGGGTTGGCAGCAGCAGAGCGTGGACGGTCACATGTCGGGTGTGGCCCAAGCTTGAGGCTGGCGAATACCCGAAAAGGGCCTCGTTACTGTGGGCTTACTTCGGAACCAGACCAAAAATCTCTGCGCGGGGCTTTCGATGAAAGCCGCATTGCAGCAATACTGCGTTAGGTTTTTGTTTGAAGCCCCGCAAGTTTGCACTTTATAGGTATGACGCTGATGCTGGGATGCATCGAGTGAAGGCGGGAGGTGTGGCAAAAGAATATTCTCCCCCGCATTATATTTTGGGGGGGGAGATGTCACGAAGTGACAGAGGGGGGCAGGCATAAACCACTACTGAAGCCAGCGTTTGAGTTCACTGTCACTTCACCCCCCTCTGCCCTTCGGGCATCTCCCCCGCGAGGGGGGAGAATGGGGACTGAGATTGACGAGAGAGGAAGTTTACGGTGACTAAAAATGATGTGGGGACCTTGGGTAGCATTGGTTTTCGCTCACGCTATTCCTGCGCTTCGCTCCGGGCTCCGCCAGGGCGCGAGGCAAGCTCGCGCTTCGGCCTTCGCCTCAGGCTTTGCTTCTTGTTTTCCGGCCACACACAAAAACCGGGCTCACTCATACGCCCCTACCGAGGCGCTAGCCGAGGCTTTAGCGCCCGCGCAGGCCCGAAGCGAGGTGCGAAGCACCCAGCGAAGAATAGCCGTGAGCGAAAACCTCCATTACCGTGAGCGAAAACAGCCATAATCCTCACCCAGCAAATTGGCTTAAAAGCCTCAAACACGGTTCTGGGAAAATCTTGCATGATCAACCAGATCGGGTTACGACTTGCGCCCACCAGTGATTTGGATAAATGAATTATTTTGGCCAATAAATAATTCAGTACAATATTACACGCTAAATCACGATGACCCACATCTGTTTCCCGAAAGCTCTTCATGTCAATTAAGCCCACCATAGTCTTTGACCTTGACGGCACACTTGCCGATACCATGCTCGATCTGGTGCCGGTTTTAAACCGAACCATTGCCATCCAGGGCCTCAAACCGGTAACGGCAGAACAGGTTGGCCACGTATCAGGCAAGGGCATCAAACCGATGATAAAACTTGCCTATACATTAAACAAAAAATCAATCAGTGCGCAAATGGTAGATGAATTGTTTGATATTTATTTGAAGGATTATACGAACAATATTGCAGTCAATACCAGGTTTTTTGAAGGCGTGGAAAACTGTCTGAAAATATTTACCGATGATAACTGGATCCTTGCAGTCTGCACCAATAAACCGGTTAAACTTGCCGATAAATTATTACGCGAACTGGGTGCGCACCAGATGTTTTCAGCAGTTCCCGGTTTTGACAGTTTTGATTATTGTAAACCTGATGCAAGGCATTTGATAAAAACTATTGAACTTGCCGGTGGCAGCGCTTCAAATGCAATTATGGTCGGCGACAGCCAAAATGATATACTTACTGCACAAAATGCATCAATACCGGTGGTAGCGGTAGATTTTGGATATAGCGAACATCCTGTTGCCACCTACAACCCTGACCAGATCATTTCAAACTTCGACCAACTGTATGAAACAGCCGTCGAAATGATGGAAAATATTTGAGACGATTGATGACCAACACCAATTTACCAGACAACAACAATTCCAGTCTGGCCTGGATTGCCCTGGCCATCACTCCGATGTTTTTCTCAACCAACATCATTTTCGGGCGTGCCGCCAACGCTATAGATCCTTTTACCCTGGCAACTTTACGCTGGTCGATCAGCGCACTTGTTTTATTCATCATAATTCGAAGCCAATGGCCACTGGCTCGCCGGTTAATCACAGATCACTGGAAACTACTTCTATTGTGCGGATTTCTGGCTATGTGGTTGTGTGGCGGGCTGGTTTATCTGGCATTGAAATATACCACGGCCACCAATGGCACTTTGATCTATACGACACCACCATTGATGATTATCCTGATTGAGCGATTTACACGGGGGCGAAAAATAAGTTTGCGTGAACTGCTTGGTATTGTTTTGGCGATGACTGGGATCGTTGCCATTATTACCGAAGGCAATTTTTATGCCCTGTTGGAATTAGAGTTCAATCGCGGCGATCTGATGTTTTTACTGGCGGCGGTAAGTTGGGCATTTTATTCGATAACATTGAAAAAGAAGGTGTTTTCCGATGTACCCGTTTTACCGCTATTTTGCGTAATTGCATTGTTTGGTTCACTTACACTATTGCCCTTTGCCGTTGCAGAAATCATTTATTCAGGCAATTACCCAACCACCATTACTGACTGGCAGATGGTGGCGGGAATAGTAGTTTTTTCCTCACTGATCCCCTTTACACTTTATCAGTTTGGCAATCGCATTCACGGCCCAACCTCAGCCAGTGTATTTATGTACCTGTTACCACCATTCGGCCTTGGCCTGGCATGGCTGTTTTTAGATGAAGTGCCCAATATGGTAACTTTGTTTGGGTGTGTTCTGGTTTTAGGCGGGGTGATATTGGCAACTTTACCAGTCAACAAATTACTGTTTTCAAAATCAACTGCATCTAAATTATAGCGCGGTATTGCGACGGGCTTATACCAACACTGGAGCGAAAATCACGGCTGAAATGCGCACTGTCTGAAAACCCGGAACAAAAACCAATCACCGTCAGCGATGAATCTGAGTGTTTCAACAATCGACAAGCCTCATGGATTCGTACCCGGCGAACAAGGCTGGAAAAACTGATTTCAAACTCGGCAAGCCTACGCTGCAATGATCGCACCGACATGCCCACGGATGCCGCTGCATCTGCAATTGCAATTCTCCCATCTCGTCGCGCAGACGATCATTCGTCATCGCTTCAATCTCAAACACTGCTTCCAGGTCATCTGGATCAGCGACACTCTCAAACAGTTGAATGGGCGGAGCTTATCAATCTGGGCATCATCAGCGCGTCCCAGATTGCCGCCGCGCCTGGTAATTGCCGCAGCCATGTTTTCAATAGCCGCTCGCTTCCAAGTGCCAATCTGGGTTGGATGCACGCCATACTTCTTCGACAGCTCCGCCATCGTCATTTTCTCACGGATCGCTTCAAGCGCAACCTTGGCTTTGAATGCGGGTGAGGGGTTCTTTCGTTTGGTCATTTTGAATCGTCTTTCTCATTAGGCGATCCATCTTAACCACTGGTCCGAAATTCCGCGACCACCTCTAACCTATCCTCATCAGAACCGTCTCCTTTGTTTAAACTCAAAGAAACAACATGAGGCGGTTCACATCGAAAAATGCAAAAAATCGTATTATTTGTATATAATCAGTATGTTATGGAAAAACTGAAAAGTTAAACCGGACAGCAGTGGTTAAAAACCCCTTCCGGCGGGGTTTTTATTACAGCGCAACCTATCGCCACATAGAGCGAGAGAGCCTCTTCTGATTTCCCTGCAAAATACTCGACGTAAACATACTATTTGGATCGTCAGGAAAAGAATCTACTAGATCTGGAACGCCATCTCCGTCCCGATCAGAAGCAACAACGCTCTTTGTGCTGTCATAAGGACTTCCGTCTTTCTTATTATTTATGCCATCTCCATCGATATCGCTGTCTTTATAGTTAGGTTTACCATCGCCATCAATATCCTCATCGTCAATATCCGGCGTACCGTCTCCGTCGGTGTCTTGTTCAGGATCAATATCCAAGGTCTTCCTTACATCTTCGTTTTTTACGGGCCAGTCCATTTTAAATAGACTCGAAATCCAGTACCCTAATTTACCTTCATACCCTCCGTCCTTGAATGCTGGTTCACTTTGGAACTCATTAGCAACTATGTCTATTTGTTTAGAGGTCAACATAATAGTCGGACCAATGTTCGGTTTAGTTTGGGCATGTCCTACAGTGGTTGCAAAAATAATTGCAGATGCGCCAAGCGCTGAGAATAATATTGATTTCATTTCAAGATCCGTGGTAATTTCAATTGTAATTATTGCATATCAAGCTTTACATGAACAACTCATTTAATCTAGGCTCAGGACTCATTAAATCCACCATATAACGATAGCAGCGATGCAGATCGCTGAGAAGAATGTGTGCGCGCAGCGGTCATAGCGTGTTGCCACTCGCCGCCAGTCTTTGAGCCTGCCGAACATGTTTTCGATCTTATGGCGTTGTTTATACAGGGTTTTGGAATATCCGGCAGGAAAGTTACGGCCTTTTCGCGGTGGGATGCAGGGTATTATTCCCTTGGCCTTTAATGCAGCGCGAAACTCATCGCTGTCGTAACCCTTGTCACCAAGCAGATGGGCAGCGCCCTCTGGTAAAGCGGAATAAAGCAGCTTGGCTCCGATGTGATCGCTCATATTCCCCTCACTCAGGCACATGATGATTGGGCGAGCCTCACCATCACAAACTGCATGCAGTTTGGAGTTCAAGCCACCTTTTGTACGCCCGATATAGCGGGGAACATCCCCTTTTTAAGCAGACTGCACGCAGTCCGGTGGGCTTTCAGATGCGTCGCGTCAATCATCAAAGTGCCGGGGCTCCCGCCCTGGGCGGCTAACGCGCTGAATATATTATCAAAACACCCAATCTGCTCCACCGGATGAAGCGGTTGTAAAGTGTTTTGTGTGGCCCGTAATCTGATGGTGCATCGCGCCAGCGAAGGCCATTGCGGATTACAAAAATGATGCCGGAAACAACGCGCCGATCATCCACACGCGGTATCCCATGCGCCAAAGGGAAATACTGCTCAATCTTCGAAAGTTGTTGCGTTGAAAGCCAAAACAAATCACTCATGACAAATCTCCTTTGTCACGGTGAATCACAAATCAAGTGAAAAAGAAATCCCTCGATTTAATAGGTCCTGATCCTAAGTTATGTTAACCCACAAGTGCCAGGCCGGGAAACATTTCAAGCATCCACCAGGCCATTGTCTGCATGCCGCCGGTGATAAACAAAATGCCGGTCAGCACCAGCAGGCTTCCCATGACCTTCTCGACTTTGCCGAGGTTTTTCTTGAATTTTGCCAACCAGGATAAAAACGGCTTAACAAAAAATGCGGCCAGAATGAAAGGTACTCCCAGCCCGGCTGAATAGATACCCAGCAACAATGCTCCCTGCCCGACAGTATCAAGTGTCGCTGCAATGCCCAAAATAACCCCGAGCACCGGCCCAATGCACGGCGTCCAGCCAAAGGCGAATGCCAGTCCCATTACATAAGAACCGGCATACCCTGTGCCGCTGGACTGAAATCTTACTTCCCGATTAAGAAAACCGATTTTGAATATACCTAGAAAATGCAACCCCATTACAATGATAAATACCCCGGCAATGATCGCCAGTGTATCCATATTGGCGCGCAAATACTGGGAAATTGAAGAGGCGCCAGCCCCCAGAGCGACAAAAACTGTGGTGAACCCCAATACAAACAGAATTGAATTGGTGAGTATTTTTGCCCGTAGCTTTTTGTCCTGGGCGATATTTTCATTAAGTTGTGAAATAGAAGAACCGGCCATATAACACATATAGGGCGGCACCAGCGGCAACACGCACGGAGAAATAAAGGAAATCATACCCGCAAACAGGGCAGTCAGATAAGCGGCTTCTTGCAATTTTTATTCCTTTATTATCGCCAGCACAAACACCAGCACGGCTTTTTGATTAATCCAAATCCAGCCAATTGAAAAGTAACCATTTCGCGAAGCATTTCGTGATCAACATAGTCATATTCTCTAAAATACAAAACAGGCGGAAAATCCTGAAGTTTATTGCCGGTTATCTGCAAATAGCCTTTTCATGTACCAATATTATATTTTGGTTTTTCGCACGTTCCCACTTGACCAAAACACTCTCCAAGCCTATGTATCGCCAACTTCGGCCACCAAACCGCAGCGTCATGATTTGACAGTATCATTGCCGGTCATGAATTGAATATAACCTTTTGGGTAATATTCAAACACCAACTCAATTCATGCAAATCGCCATTGGCAATTTGTCAGTCAATTGAGAAGAGTGAGCCCTTAGCTCAGTTGGTAGAGCGCTTGACTTTTAATCAGGATGTCGACGGTTCGAGCCCGTCAGGGCTCACCATTTTTCTGCCGCTATCGCCTTGCGGCTAAATGAGCGCGGTTTTACCTTAGTTGTATATGCTACTTCCCTGCGGCGGAATATTGCCACACTCTATTAGGTATACAATGACGGGTTAAGAAAAGGGAATGGGGATAACTGATTTTCAATACCTGATTGAAAATACCTTCTTGAACCAATTTACAAAAATGAATTTCCAATGCCACATTGGATATTCATTTTAACATGGTTATTTGTACCAATTTAAGCGCATCACACAGCCTCTCCGCGTTGCTGCCGTTGGGTTCAAAAATAGAGTGAGGCAGAAGATGACCGGCGAGATCCGGACATTCTCAGTGAAATTTGGCTTTCTCATAGTAAAGTTGTTGCGCATGCGGATGCGCTTATTGCGCCTCTTCTACACAGGAACCACCTCTATGAAATAGGTAGCTCCTGCATGTCTGAGTGGGGAAATCTCAATCTACTGAAAATTGGTTTTTCCCAAGATGGTCAAGCCATCTGGATATTGGCAACGGCGGCCTTGCCAGTGCGTTTGTCTTTTTCGGTATCGAAAGACACTTTATCACCTTCGGAGAGACCTTGAATGCCTGCACGCTCAAGTGCAGTTGCATGGACAAAAGCATCTGCCCCACCATTGTCGGGAGCAATAAAGCCAAAGCCTTTTTGGTCATTATAAAATTTAACTGTACCTGTTTCCATAGAATTTCCTTATCTGAAACATGGTTTCTCAAACAACCAACGAACACGCAATTGCATGTGCGTAAGTCTACTAATTCATCGATTGATTTTTGGAAGAATTCAGAATGCACCAGATTAGCTCATAGCGCAGCAGCCAAGTCGTCCGGCCAAAGTCGATAATGTGTAGATGGCAGCCTTTGAACGGTATTACAAGGACAATTCGCAAATGTTGCCGAGAATGTCGTCAAATGACTGTTTTTGACACAAAACAGACTTGCCCATCGTGTCGCAGAATGAATATCCATCTGATAGTTGGTGGTTAATTTGTCCACATTGCCGCCGTTGGTCAACTTTCAAAACTCGTCCATAATATTTTATAATACGAATCCAACTAGCAACAGTTTCCCGATGGAGAAATAGTCTCATTCATCATCAAAACGCCCTATTACTCTCACACACTTTGGCACACACTCGGTTAACACAACGCGAATAACATATACATTTCAACATCTTATGATTGAACTTATTTGACTTTTAATCAGGATGTCGACGGTTCGAGCCCGTCAGGGCTCACCAATTTTCTTAGTCCACAATTTCACTGTAATCCCCCAATCAAAAAACACCTAAGCATCAAAAGATGTTTTGCGACGCTAAAGCGCCTTCTACCTAATTTAAGCAAGGCACTTGCGGAACATTTACAGAACATGTATAGTACATAAACAGTTTGTTCAGATTGATTCCTTACCAATATAGGGCAAATGCAGGCAAGTTGGTTTGTTTTGCCTGGTAGACACATGATGGAATCTAATTTGGAATCCAGTAAAGCAGAAATTTAAATGACGCTAGGAGATAGGCCAGATGTTAACCAGAAAACAGCGTGAATTGCTGCTTTTTATCAACGATCGATTACAGCAGGAAGGGGTTCCTCCTTCTTTTGATGAGATGAAGGATGCGCTTGAGCTGAAATCAAAATCCGGCATTCATCGGTTAATTACAGCCCTTGAAGAACGCGGGTTTATCCGACGTCTGCCTAACCGGGCAAGAGCGTTGGAGATTATCAGACTCCCTGATGGTTATGTTGGTGGAAACTCCAATGGAGCCGCCAGTGGCGCTGTTGGTGATTTAAACCCGACTTCTGACGTACAAAATATTTCAGCACTTGCCCGGCGTGGTTTCACACCAAGCATTATTGATGGCGGGCTTGCCTCTTCAAGCGATAGTCAGCCACGTGATAATTCTGACAGCAATGTGGTCTCAGGAGAATTTGGCGAAACTGCTCAATCCAGCTATGATACAGGCTCTGCTGATAAAGCCAGCCTGCAAATTCCGGTGATGGGACGCATCGCTGCCGGAGTGCCTTTATCTGCTATTGAAAATCACAGTCACTCCATGGCTGTTCCCCCCGACATGATAGGCTCAGGCGAGCACTTCGCGCTGGAGGTGGATGGTGAATCAATGATCGATGCGGGTATTCATGATGGCGATACAGTAATTTTGCACAAAACCAACAGCGCCAGCGCTGGTGATATTGTCGTTGCCCTTGTCGATGATGAAGAAGCAACGCTAAAACGCTTTAGACGCCAGGGTAATTCAATCGCACTAGAGGCTGCAAATCCGGCCTTTGAAACCAGATTATTCGACCAGCAGCGCGTTAAAATTCAGGGCCGCCTGGTAGGCTTGATCAGGCGTTACCAATAAGCGGTTTAAAGAATGCGCTTTAGGGTTTTACTGTACGCTTTTCATCGACAGCTATCTGCTTTTTTCAATTGCGAGGTTGTTGAAAGTTGAAATATGACTGACTAAATCCGGAAGGCTATGTATTGCCTAATCTTGGAGATAGTCAGCCCTGCCCTCGCGATGCCGGTTCCAGGGGCGAATAGTGTTTATGATGGCCGTTTTTACACTGGTGATTTTAAAGCCCGGTTTGATTGCGCTGCTCGAACCACCCGATATCAGTATTTCTATCTGTGCTGATGCCTGTTCACTTTCATTCCCCGCTATCGGTGAAATCCTTTCCAGATAAATCGCGTGGGCACCAAATTCTTCCAGTTGGCCACGCCTGACTATCAGTGAAGGTTTATTACCTCTGCAATTTACCCATCGCAATCTGGGGGCCAGAAGAATATCAGCACGCTCGCAGGCTAAAGGTAGAAGATCTGGATCATACACAACATAAACCTTCGCCCCCTGCAAAGTGGTTGCAATACAAATATCCTTGTTGCAGCTTTCGCGCTCTTCGGACTTGCCCTGCTCATCACGCGAAAATGCCCTAAGCCAAATATCGCGTACAAATTTGTTGCGCCTGGGATATAACATCACCAGTTTATCGCGTTCACCTTTAACAGCAATTGCCCGCCCATTTTCCGCCAGAAGAACATCCGGCACAGGGGGGCCAGACCAGAAGAAATAGGAAGAAGCTAGAATAACAACTCCGATCAGACGCAAGCGGCTTTTCAACATTGTTAAAAAAAACAGACCAATAAAAGCCAGTGGCAAAACCGAAGCCCCAAGCTGGCCGGTTATCCCTTTGCCACCCAGTGTGTTTACGTAATCTGAAATCGAAATTACCCAATCTATCCCTCTCCCCATGGGGACCAGTGTCAATTGCTCAAATCCGTAGGGCATCGCCAAAACAGATAATAAAGCAGAAGGCATGACAATTGCCGAAACCAGCGGCATCGCCAGTAAATTAGTTAAAACTCCCAATGGCGCTATCCGCTGAAAATGGTATGCCGCAAACAAAGAAGTGGCCAACCCGGCAATCAGGCTGGTAAATATCAGCGTACCAAAAAACCTGAAAACGGCATTGGCTCGCGGTTTTTCCGCATTCTTCTTTTTCCTTCCCTCCAGCCATTCGTAGGCCGCCACAATGCCGGCAACCGCAGCAAAAGACATCTGGAAACCCGGTAGCAGCAAAGACTCCGGTTGAATTGCCAATATCACCAGCGCTGCCAGTGCAACACCGCGAAGGGTGACAGATTTTCTGTTGATGATCGCCGCCAGTAACATAACGCTGATCATGATCCACGCGCGTTGCGTAGCTACACCCATTCCCGAAATTGCCAGATAGGAAGTAGCAACGACAAAACCAGCGATGGCCGCCCAGTTCTTTATTGGTCTGGTAACCGCAAGTCGCATATTCATTGCCAGCAAAAGCCGCACCATCCAGATCATTGTCAGACTTACCAACGCCATGTGCATCCCCGATATGGCAAGCACATGGGCGAGGCCTGAGTTACGCAAAGATTCGCTGGTATCGCGGTCGATCCCGGTTCTGTCACCGATAATCAGCGCCACAGCAATATCACCGCTTTCACCCGGCAACGCTGCACGTATCTTATTGCTGATGGTGATACGAAATTTGTTGATGAATATTCGAAATTGCATTGAAGTTGGGTAACCAGCATTAGCTTTTTGCGCTACCGTAACCGGCGCGCCCATAAAAAAGCCACTGGCACCAAGGCCGTTATACCAGGAATTGAAAGAAAAATTGAAACTGCCCGGATAAGCAGGGCCGGAAATCGGCTGCATTCTGGCTAGTCCGGAAATCGTTTCTCCCGGACTGCCGCGGCGATGTTTTGATGAGGCTGACAAACGAATGTAGTTGGGCAGTTGTTGCGCATTGATGCCTTCTATCAGTTTCGGTTTTATCAGATAGCGCACCGAGCCTCGCTGATTGCGTGTAACTTCAATAATCGTTCCGGATATTTTCCCTGTGGTTTGTTGAACCGGCACACGGGTATTCACCTGGTCGGTTCGAATTTTCCCGGCACTCATTCCACCAAAAAACAACGCGAGCGCACATATGCACACCCATAGTTTGCCATGGTTCTGAATGAGAGATGCTACTGCTGCGCTGACTAAAAATGATGTAATCAATACAATTTTCACGGGTTCGCCCGGTGCAAGAAAATAGGCGACTATTCCCAACCCGAAGATAAATGGCGCGAAATGAAACAGCGTTCCATGGGAACTCTCTAAAGCCACCATACGCTGGAAGGAATCCAGAAGACCGGCAATTTTTACATCAATGCGAAGCGCTAATGGCTGTTTGTTGGGTGTAAATAAACCACGCACAGCATTCCTGCGCATAGTGTGGCGCAATTTTGTGCGCGCCAAATTTCGCATACCGGTTTTAAACCAGACCACCGGCTGTAAATCAGGGCGCGAATGTTCTTCGCGCAATTTGCCATCGTCATCCCACTTTTTCATCGTGTCCCCACACGCGGCACTAACACAGCCGCGCAGATTGCGGCTGTACCAGGCAGAGATTTTGCGTCAAACAACGAAAGTCTTGCCTGGAAAGGTTTTTATGCTACATCACCATTCAGCCATTACCAAATTCAAAATCTGACAATGTCTTAACAACCCGCAAGAGCCCTGCCCCATGCCTGATCGCGTAGTTACCCGTTTTGCACCTTCTCCCACCGGTTTTCTACATATTGGAGGCGCGCGCACCGCACTTTTCAACTGGCTTTATGCAAAAGCCAACGGCGGGAAAATGCTGTTGCGGGTTGAAGATACAGACCGCAAGCGGTCCACTGATGAGGCAACAGATGCGATATTTGACGGGCTAAAGTGGCTGGGTATCGATTGGGATGGCGACGCTCTATCGCAATTCTCCCGGGCTGCGCACCACCGCGACATTGCCCTGCAACTGCTTAAATCCGGAGAAGCTTATTATTGTTATTCCAGCACGGATGAATTGGAGCAATTGCGAAAGGAAGCGCGCGAACAATCAGCGCCAATGCACTACCCCTGGCGCGAGCGTGATCCCTCATTGGCTCCACACGATGCAAAACCGGTAATACGTTTGAAAACACCGCTCGAAGGCAGCACCATCGTCAATGATCTTGTCCAGGGTGATGTCAGTTTTAATAACAAAGACCTTGATGACATGGTGCTGCTGCGTTCTGATGGCAGTGCGACCTATATGCACGCGGTTGTTGTTGATGATCATGATATGGGAATTACTCATATTATTCGAGGCGACGACCATCTGACCAACGCAGCAAGACAAATATTGCTCTACAAAGCACTGGGCTGGGAAGTACCTGTAATGGTGCATATACCGCTGATACACGGCTCAGATGGCGCAAAACTCTCAAAGCGCCACGGCGCGCTGGGGGTTGATGCCTATCGGGCAATGGGATTTTTGCCTCAGGCCATGAAAAATTATCTGGTTCGGCTGGGCTGGTCCCATGGTGATGATGAAATAATTTCGTTGGAGCAGATGATTGAGTGGTTTGATATTGACGCCATTGGTAAAGGCGCCTCGCAATTTGATTTCAAAAAACTGGAATATATCAATGGCGTGTACATTAAAGCCAGCGATAACAGCGAACTACTGACCCAACTGCTGGCCAATGCCCGTTATCTCGAAGAAGCGACCCATCTGGTTGAACCTATCAGCAACTACCATTCAAATTTGTTGGAAAAAGCGATCGGTCTGTCAAAAGAAAAGGTAAAAACCTTAAATGAGTTGGCTCTGGCCACCGGTTTTGTTTTTTCACAAAGACCAATAAAGCTTGATGAAAAAGCAAATAAATTTCTTGATGTTGAAGCCAGGGCTGTGCTGGCAGAATTATTACCTTACTTGAAGAATATCACGCAATGGAATGCAGAAGCCTTGAGTGAGGTGGTTCGCGAATATTGCGAAAGCAAGGAATTAAAACTGGGAAAAATTGCCCAACCCATTCGCTGCGCGGTTGCCGGCACCCCCTCCGCGCCCGGTGTTTTTGAAGTTATGGAATTGTTCGGGGCAAAAGAAACAATTGCAAGAATTGCTGATGTTGCTTTACCGGATTGATATCTCAAAACAGGAACAAATTTTTTCCAACGCGGTCAATAGTGACTTTAGTTGACTTGTACACCGTGAGTTTTTCAGATACCTAAATGAATGAAATCCAGCTGCAATAAAGATTACAAACGGCAGCTTCGTCGCAATCCAGTCTACGCTGTGAAAATTCGTTGTGGCAATGATCAAGGCAATAAGCTTTTCATCATTTTTGTCCCTGCGCCATAGCAATAGGTGATTACCAATCACTGACTCTATTTGGCACGCATGCAACCTGTTTGCGGCGAGTGTTGGTTTGAAGGCAATTTTGGCTGGAAAAGACGAGGCAAAAAAGGACAAAATAAATGGCAGATAAAAAGGCAACGCTGACAATTGATGATAAAAGTTGGGATTTTCCAATCTATTCGGGCAGCCTGGGCCCAGATGTTATCGATATTTCGACACTGTATAAAAATACGGATCATTTCACCCTCGACCCGGGCTTTACCTCCACTGCTGCATGTCAGAGCGACATCACCTTCATTGATGGCGCCAAAGGTTTGCTGGCCTATCGCGGTTACGCCATTGAAGAATTGGCAAAGGACGGCGACTTTTTAGAAACCTGTTATCTTTTGTTATATGGGGAACTGCCTTCCAAACAGGAGAAGGAAAAATTTGACAGCCAAATCACCCACCACACTATGTTGCATGAACAAATGGCCAAATTGTTTTCGGGGTTCAGGCGTGATGCCCACCCGATGGCCATCATGGTTGGGGTAGTTGGCGCTCTTTCAGCATTTTATCACGATTCAACCGACATATCTGATGAAAAACAACGCATGATTGCCTCCATGCGAATGATTGCAAAAATGCCGACTATTGCGGCAATGGCCTACAAATACTCTATCGGCCAGCCTGCTATCTACCCTTCCAATAATTTGGATTACACATCAAACTTTCTTCGCATGTGTTTTGCTGTTCCATGTGAAGAATACCAGCAAAACCCCGTATTTGCGCGTGCCATGGACCGCATATTTATTCTGCATGCTGATCACGAGCAAAATGCCTCCACATCAACCGTGCGTTTGGCAGGTTCTTCAGGTGCTAACCCGTTTGCCTGTATTGCCGCAGGCATTGCCTGTCTGTGGGGGCCTGCTCATGGAGGTGCCAATGAAGCAGCGCTGAATATGTTGATTGAAATTGGAACGCCCGACAGAATTCCGCAATTTATTGCCCGCGCCAAAGACAAAAATGACCCATTCCGACTAATGGGTTTTGGGCATAGGGTTTATAAAAATTATGACCCCCGCGCCAAAATTATGCAGGAAACAACTCATGAGGTTCTAAAGGAGCTGGGAATAAAGGATGACCCGATTCTCGATGTTGCAATGGAACTTGAAAGAATTGCTCTAACCGACGAATATTTTATAGAAAAAAAGCTTTACCCAAACATCGATTTCTACTCCGGGATCACGTTGAAAGCATTGGGATTTCCCACTGACATGTTCACCGTTTTGTTTTCAGTAGCCAGAACTGTTGGATGGATTGCCCAGTGGAAAGAGATGATTGAGGATCCCAAGCAGAAAATTGGCCGACCGCGACAACTCTATAACGGCTCAAAAATCCGCAATTATGTGGTTAAAGACAAACGTTAGCCCTAAGTACGATAGTTGGCTATTTCCAGAATTTTTGATGCCACCAGTTCTACGCTGTTGGTATCTTTCTGCATTATTTTGCGCAATTGCTTAAACCCTTGCAATTGCGCATCTCTCATTGGCCCCGCAACTAACAGCTCTTCAAGCATCCTGGCAATGATTTGAGGATTTGCATACTCATCAAAACGCTCCGGGATTATTACTTTGTCGACAATCAGGTTTGGCAGGCAGGCAGTCCAGGCCTTCACGAGATAACGAACAACAAAACCCAGTTTGTCGAGTTTATAAATCGAAATCGTTGGTATGGCGTGAATTCCCAGTTCAAGCATCACCGTTCCTGAGCAGGCAATTGCCGCATCCGCATTCTCAAATGCTGCCAACTTGGCATCATTGCCGGTAACAATTTCCAGGTCTGCGGGCCAGTGACTGGTTTCCTCGCGAATAAAATCAACCAGATGGTCCACCGCTGGAAGAACAGTCGAAAACTCGTTGCCGCGCTGGCGCATAACCTGCAAACTGTCATGTATAATGGGCAGCAGGCGGACCACTTCACCCTTGCGCGACCCAGGTAAAATCAGCAGTTTTGCCGGTTGGTTTGGAATCTTGCGATCACGATTGCCGAATTTATGCATTTCGCCAGCCAGCGGATGACCGACATAGGTGGTAGTGGGACCACCCAGTTCCTTCATCAAATCCGGCTCAAAGGGAAGAATCGCCAAAACATGGTCGATATAGTGCCGCATTTTTTTCGCCCTGCCCTGGCGCCAGGCCCACACACTTGGGCAGATATATTTGACAATAGGAATATGCTCGTCACACTTTTTAACACGTTTTGCCACAGCATAGTTAAACTCCGGACTATCAATCAGCAGTAAAACATCTGGATTAAACGAGATAATATCGTCAACCACCCTTCGAACGAGTTTAATAAATCCGGGCAGTTTCACTATAACCTCACTCAAACCCATCACTGCCAGTTGCGATATATCAAACAGGCTTTTTGCACCCATCTCCTGCATTTTAGGTCCGGCAAGCCCGGCTAAAGTATATTCAATATTCTGATTTCCATATTCGGCCAGAATATTAGCTCCCAGGGTGTCGCCGGACGATTCTCCCAATACCATATATATTTTCAAGGGCCGCACCGCTGCCATATTTATTTCCCTGTTGTTTTGATGGTACTGTCATAGCCATACAAATATATTTTGTTACGGTCTGCCAGCGCCAGTGTCTCATCACGCTGCAATATCAGAGACTTGTTTGCATCAACGGCAATACCGAACAAGCCCGCTTCCTTAACCGCCAATATGGTATTGGGGCCGATAGCAGGCATATCGACGCGATGATCCTGACCGCTCTTCATCAGTTTCACCAACACACCATTTTTTCCCTTTTGTGGCATACGCCCGCTGGCACGCATTTCAACAATACGTTTAATCAGCCCATCTGTCCCCTCAACACCTTCCACCGCAATAACACGATTAGCCTCGGCAATTGCCGCCTGGCCAATATCCAGCTCACCCAAAGCACGACAGGCGGCAGCTGCAAGTTCAATATTTTGCAGATCTTTTTTTCCGGGTTTGCGTCCCACTATTACACCGCTTTGCGCCAGCAATTCCGGCGCCACCTGGTGGGCACCAACAACTTCAATATCGCGTTCTTCAAACAACTTGATAAGGCCAGACAGCAAATTATCATCGCCCCCCAGCAGCATCGCCATGGCCTTTGGTATTGAGCTGATTGCTCCCCAATCAATTTTCAGTTTAAGAACTTCTGGCCGCGAATGAACACCTCCAGCCATGACAACCTGATTGATATGATTTTTTTTCAACAGTTTGAGCAATGCCCCAAATTGTCCCAAATTCATATAACGGTGGTCAAATTCTTCTATCGATTTTTCAGCTTCACCCTCAATGCCGATCATCAAAGGGCGTCTGCCCGTTGCAATCGCACCGCGTGCAATTTCGCTGGGGAGGCTGCCATAGCCAGATATGATAGCAATTGGCCTGGAATTTAGTTCTTCAGATCTATCAGGAAAACCGGTGACCATTTTAGAATTACCCTAATCCCTTTTTGGCGTACACAAGGCGCGGTCACCGCTTTCAGAGACGAATTTTATGATTGCTGAGCAGATCTCATCATTCCCATCGCTACCATCAAACTCCAGGGCGGCTTCTTTTACCGGCTTATCGCCCAAAAATAACTGTTTAAACAGCGCGCGTGCATTATGGATCGACTGCCGGTCAATACCTGCACGCTTCATGCCAACCAGATTGAGGCCACCCAGATAAGCTCGATTACCCAAAGCTATGCCATAAGGAATGACATCGCTTTCAACACCAGCCATACCGCCGATAAATGAATTTCTTCCCAGTTTACAGAATTGATGCACACCAGCTCCTCCGCCGATAATTACATTGTCTTCCACCACGCAATGTCCAGCAATCATAACCGCGTTAGAGAAAATAACATTATCACCAATCATACAATCATGGGCCACGTGAGCATTTGCCAGGAACACACAATTGTTGCCGATTTTTGTAATCCCACTATCTCCAGCTGTACCAGGGTTCATCGTTACTCCCTCGCGGATGATGCAATTGTCACCAATCACCAGCTGGGTATCTTCACCCTTATATTTTAAATCCTGGGGCTCATGACCTATTGAAGCAAATGGGAATATTACAGACCCTTTTCCAATTTGTGTGGAGCCTGCAATTACCGCATGAGAATGCAGCTTGATATTATCAGCAAGTTTAACCTTGGAGCCCACATGGCAAAATGGGCCAATTTCAATATTGGCACCAAGTATTGCACCGTCTTCGACAACGGCAGATGAATGAATATTGTTGGGCATCAACTATCTTCCGGGTCAACCATCATTGCGGTAATTGCAGCTTCAGCCACTTTTTTTCCATCAACTTTTGCTTCGCAGTTATATCTGAATATTCCGCGTCTGTGTTTAGTTTGGATAACATGAAGTTCTAAAATGTCACCCGGTATGACCGGTTGGCGAAATTTCACTGCATCAATCGACATGAAATATACAAGTTTTGGAACACCGTCAGAATGCTCACGCGCGCAAATTGCGCCAGCGGTCTGAGCCATAGCTTCGACAATCAAAACACCTGGCATAATTGGCTTGCCTGGAAAATGGCCAGTAAAATGGGGCTCATTAATCGTCACATTCTTGATGCCGGTTGCCGACAGATCCTTATTCACGTCAATAATTTTATCAATCATGAGAAATGGATAGCGATGAGGCAATAACTGGAAAAGTTCATTTACTTCCACGGTTGCCAATTCATTTTCACTCATGTTTACCTCGCTTGCGTGTGCTTTGCCATTTTTTCGCATCCTTTACACTCTTAGCCGCTTGCCTCATCCAAAAATCAGCCGGTATCGATGGGTAGCCCATGACCTTTTCACCCGGATCAAGATCACGATGAACACCGCTACCCCCACCAATCTGAGCGCCATGGCCTATTGTCAGGTGACCTATAATTCCAGCTTGACCCGCAACAACGACAAAATCACCCAATGTTGTGCTACCCGATATACCAACCAGGCCAACAATGATGCAATGCCTGCCCAATACAACATTGTGGGCAATCTGTACCAGATTATCAATTTTACTGCCTTCACCAATTATCGTATCACGGTTGGCGCCACGATCGATAGTTGTATTGGCGCCAATTTCGACACTATCCTGAATTATCACACGGCCGACTTGCGCAATTTTTGTGTGCCCATCGCGCTTCATTACAAAACCAAAGCCGTCTTGACCAATACTTGCACCACTATGAACAATAACATTATCACCCATTAGCGTATGAGAAACAACAACACGCGGGGCAATGGTACAGTTGCGGCCTATTTGTACATTAGGACCAATAACTGAACCGGCGAGAATATGACTTCCTTCGCCAATTGAGACATTTCTCCCAATAACACAACCAGGTTCTATAATCACATTTTCTTCGCAAACCGCGCTTTTAGCCAGATGGGCTTCACTGCTAACCGCAACCTCTTCGGTAACTGGTTGTGGGCGCATTGCTGTTGGAAACAGCAGGTTTAGCGCTTTGGCATAGGCCAGATAAGGCTCTGGATGAACAAGAATACTGAGGTGATCGGGAGCAAGAGCGGCATGTTGTTTACTGCATATAACCAGGCTGGCCGAAGTGGTTGCCAGATATTCAAGATATTTTGAGTTGTCCAGAAACGTCAACGCCCCTTTTTGTGCTGATTCAATGGGAGCAGTCGTGTGAATTTGAGTGTCGGAACCTGAGCCAACTTTCAGAAATGCACCGGTATGGTCGGCAATATCACTTGCACTCAACGGGCTTAGTGGCGCAAAAAAACCAGGATTAGACATAGGAATTTCCAGAAAGCATCATAAAGCCATCAATCAGTACATGGCTAAACCTCAGATGACTTTCGTTAGAAGCTGGTACTGACACCGAAGTTGAACTGACGCACTCTGTCCCAGGGTCTGCGTTCAAGGGGCTCGGCATAGTCAAACCGGAGAGGGCCAAATGGTGAATTCCATATTAGGCTAACCCCCACAGAGGCACGTATTGAATCATCATCTAATTGAGTTAAATCTGTTCCCGGATTAGCTGAGGCAATGCGGCCACGATTTGTTGAATCAATGTTAAACAGCGTACCCGCATCAGCAAATATAGCACCCCGGATACCAATGGATTCAGGAATAAGTGGCATTGGAAACTGTATCTCAGCTGTAGCATTGAAATAAGTTGTACCACCAAGTGCATCGCCGGTTACAGGGTCACGAGGACCAAAACCGTAAGAGTTAAATCCGCGAATTGCCCTGCTGCCTTGAAAATAGTTATCCAAAATTCTGTAATTATCATTCAGGTTTTGAATATGGCCAGCGCGCACGCGACCAAAGGCTACCAAATCAAACTCTCTGGATAAGGGTATATATCCCGAAATCGCAACGTCTGTCTTTATGTAGTTGGCATCGCCACCGGCTCCCGCCCACTCCTGTTGCAATACAGCACGAATACCTTCTCGTGGGCTGCGCGGATCATCCAAATTGTTATAGGCAAGTGAATAACCAAAGGCTGATGAGATCCAGTTTCCTGTCCACGGCGCAATCGCTGCGGAAATTTCCGTGGCGCTGTTGCCCTGAATGCCATCTGGCGTCGCATTGCCACCGGGATCCAGCAGGCCTGATGCAATGGAAATATCACTGGCCTTAAATTTGTAAAAAACGCTGGCATTTACATTATCAGTAATCGGCACTCCGAATTTCACTGTGGCGCTGGTGCCACTTTGGGAGTAGGCCTTTCTGTCAGATGCATCAGACACGGTTTGCACCAGATCAAAGCCTGCGGACAATCTGTAGCCTAAAAAATAGGGTTCGGTGAATGCCAGTCGATATTCCTGGTTATCTTCACCAAAACCGCCACTTATAGCAAAGTACTGGCCGCGACCAAGGAAGTTCTTTTCAGCAAACTTGATGTTGGCAATCGCTCCATCAGTGGTAGAAAAACCACCACCAATAGAAAACTCTCCGGTTGCCTTGTCGATTACGCGAACAACAACAATTACCCGATCAGGTGCTGATCCTGGCCGCGTGGATATGTCTACGCGCTCAAAGAAACCCAAACCATCAAGACGTCGTTTGGTTGTTTGAATTCTAATCTGGTTGAATGCATCACCTTCAGAAATATCAAATTCGCGACGAATTACATAGTCTCGAGTTCGATCATTGCCAAACACATCAATGCGTTCAATATAAACTCTTGGTCCTTCATCAATCAGAAAAACCACATCAATAGTGCCGGTTTCAAAATTGCGATCACCGCGCGGCACAACTTCCACAAATGCAAATCCCCTTGCAGATACTGCATTGGTCAATTGCTTGATAGTATCTTCTACATCGCGAGCTGAATATGATCTGCCGGACTTGATTTCGAGTTCACCATAAAGTTCGTCTGCGGACACACCGGCAATGGTACTTTCAATAGAAACCGAACCAAATTTGTACAGCGCGCCCTCGTCAATGGTAAAAGTCACATTGTATTCGTTGCGGATAGGATCAAGATCAGCAACCGTTGAAATTAATTGAAAATCTGCATAACCACGGTTGTAATAGTAACGCCGCAACAATTCTTCATCAGCCTGTATCTTGGCCGGATCGTAAATATCATCTGTGCGGATAAACGACAGAAAATTGCTTTCTTTTGTTCTGACAACATCTTTTAAACGCAAATTACCAATGGCCTGATTACCGACAAACTGGATACTCGCAATTTTCGTCTTGTCACCTTCATTAATGACAAACACCACATTGACCCGGTTATTGCTCAATTGAACAATCTCGTAAGTAACAGTCGCATCTTCACGACCCACCCTTGAATAGGCGTTGGAAATTGTTTCCACATCGCTGAATACAATTTCCTCACTGAAAATTGAACGCGAAGAGGACTGGATAGCAGAGCGCAATGCAGGCTCTTTCAGCCGTTTGTTGCCTTTAAAGAATACCTCATTGACTGTTGGGTTTTCATCGACCTCAACAACCAGGACATTGCCACGACGATAAATACTGACATCACGAAACAAATCCGTGGCAAACAGCCGTTTTACAGATTCATCCACATCAGCATTATTGTAGTTTTTTCCCGGCTTGATAGTCAGGTAAGATGCGATTGTATCAGCATCCATACGTGCATTGCCAACCACTTCAATACGGCTAGCGACCGCAGCCTGGGCAGTTGTTGATGTTGCAACCAGCAAAGTCGTGGAAATCACGACCAGCGAGAAGCTAATCATAAGTGCGCAGGCAATTGTGCGTATTTTATTTTTTACAGCATACATGCTCAAAATTGACCCCGGATTACGGTGCGTGTCCATTTCAAAAGGATTCTCAGCCAATCTTACCAGCATAAAGAATCCTGATTCATTACCAATTCTTTTACAGGGTTTTTCAACCCTTGCAAGTTTTTGTAGGTAAAGAAATATATCATTATGTCAACGTGTTGCAGATAGGTCATACCAATTGGAAATATGGTTAATAAATGGTCGAAAAATCAGCATATTTGACAATCTGGTGCCTTTACCTGAAAACATCATTGTAGGTGGTAAATATCATCAGTGAAAAAATTGCCACCAGACCGACTGTAAAACCCATTTCCTGGGCTTTTTCACTTAAAGGACGACCTCTAATTGCCTCAATAGCATAGAACATCAAATGCCCTCCATCCAGCATTGGGATTGGAAACAGGTTCATCAATCCGATTGCAACCGATATAAATGCTATAAATTGGATAAGTGAGGCATAGCCCTGGGAAGCAATGTCACCGGAATATTTGGCTATTTTAATGGGACCACCCAGCATTTCTGCGGATTTTTTGCCGATGATGATATCTTTCAGATATAATAACGGTATCTTGATCTGATACCATGTCTGCGTCACCGCCTCACCAAAAGCATCAATTATTCCCATTTTTTCGATTCTAAAATTCCCAACCTCTCTGGTATTCGTAATGCCAATCAGACCAATTTTTTGTTTGTTGCCAAAACGATCTTCGATTTCTTTTTCTCTTGGAGTGATCTGAAAACTACGTTCGATCCCTGCCCTTTCGACGATGATAGTCATTTCACGCCCGGCGTTGGGTGCAACAATCAGCGGAATATCGTTAAAGGAGCCAATTTTAGTACCATTCAAAGAAACAATCAGGTCGCCTGCCTTCAGCCCCGCATCCATGGCGGCACTTTCTTCCTGAACAGATGCAATAATTGGATCGGATACCGGTTTCCCCCATATCATAAATCCGGCAGTGAAAATGACGATAGCCAAAATGAAATTTGCCAGAGGCCCGGCAATCACCACCGCTGCGCGCTGTCCAACAGATTTATGCATGAAACTGCCGGCTTTTTCCTCTTCGCTCATCAATTTATCTTGTTCGAAATCAGGGGAAGATGCAGCATTGGCATCGCCAGCAAACTTCACATAACCACCCAGAGGAATTGCGCAAAATTTCCAACGCGTACCATGCGAATCAGTTCGGCCGATTAGCTCTTTGCCAAAACCAACGGCAAACACATCAACTTTTACGCCATTCCACCTTGCCACTGCGAAATGGCCCAGTTCATGGAAAAAAACTACTGGCGTCAGCACCAGTAGAAACGGCAACAGATAACTCAGAAACCAATAGGTGTTTCCAAAAATCTGGGAAATTATTTCACTCATAAACGAATGGCCTGTCTTTGTGTTGGACATTGTTGGGCATCATAGGCGCACAACAATGTTTTGTTGATTTTATGTGGTAAGGAAGCAATACACATCCTAATATATTATTCATGGCATGAAAATGGCTTTCACTGATTGATCAGCGCTATTACATGAATTGTCGATTAATTTACCGTGATAAATGTCAAAAAAGCATTGGCTGGTTCCCAGGTCCAAACGCCAAAAAATATTCCTGATAATTGCATTGCCAGCAGCCAGGCGACAACGGCTGTAAAGACAAGGCCATCAATGCGATCCAGAACACCGCCATGGCCCGGAATTATTGCACCTGAGTCTTTAACACCAAATTTTCTTTTCAATGCTGATTCGGCCAAATCACCCAATTGCGAGGCAATGACCAACAAAGCCGCCACCAGAAAAAATGCAGGGTTTAACGCATATCCGGAAATTTTCATCACCAGCCAGGCAATTACTATTCCACCAACCAGTCCACCAAAAAACCCGGACCATGTTTTACCCGGAGAAATTCTTGGCGCAAGTTTGGGGCCCCCGATTGTTTTACCTGCAATATAAGCAACCGTATCTGCTCCCCACACACAGGCAAACAGCAACAATATTACATAAAACCCTTCCGGGCTGGAGGATCGAAGATGGGTAAGTGCGAAAAACGGCAAGAGAACATAAACCAGGCCCAGCGCAGCCCAGCCAGTTCGCTTAATCAAAGCTTCCCATGCCCACAGGGACAAAAATGCAAAACCCGTCAATACAAGGGCCGTATCGTAGGCTTTTCCTATCCATGCAACCCCAATGAGTAAAAGAAATGCATATGCAAAAAACGCAACACGCCCAGGCAGGGCAACACCGCAAATTCTGCGAAACTCAAAAAACATGATTATCGCGATAATTGCTACAAACACCGAGAATGCCAGACCACCCAACCAGGTTTGAAAAAAAGCGAAAGCAGCAAGCAGCAGACCAAATACAATACGAAGCTGCAATTCAGACCCGCCGGTTTTTTCTGATATATTCAAGAACCGGTATCCTTAACCAGACCGCCAAATTTTCTGGTTCGGTTGGCGTATTCATCGAGGCACTGACTGAAAGCCGTTTTGTCAAATTCCGGCCATAGACAATCAACAAACACCAGTTCGCTATAGGCCGACTGCCACATCAGGAAATTGGACAATCTCTTTTCCCCGCTTGTGCGTATGATCATATCAGGATCGGGAATATCAGCGGTATCCAAGTGGTTTGAAATCAGTTCTGGTGTTATTTCTTCCGCACACAATTCACCATTGTCCACTTTTGCCGCTATTAATTTGACCGCCCTTACAATTTCATCTCTTGAACCATAGTTGAATGCAATAATCAGAGTTTGCGCATCATTGTTGCGGGTAAGTTTTTCTGCTTCAACCAGCAGACTGAGCACATCAGAAGGTAGCCTGTATCGAGAGCCAATAATTCGTACACGCACATTATTTTTGTGAAGTTCGGCCAAATCGCGGCGAATGAACAAACGCAGCAGTGCGAATAATTCATTGATCTCCCCTTCCGGCCGCGACCAGTTTTCAGAAGAGAACGAAAACAGCGTCAAATATTGGACACCAAGTTCACGCGCAGCACGAACGGCTATTTTGAGTGCATCAACTCCCGCTTTGTGACCATGAGATCGCGGCAGCATTCGCCGCTGAGCCCAGCGACCGTTACCATCCATGATAATAGCCACATGTCGCGGTGTGGCACAAATAAAATCGCTCTCCATCACTTCGCTCATGCCTCATTTATAAAACCGGAGCAGATACTATTCAGGACGCTAAACGGTCCAAATAGTTTACACCTGCATGATATCTTTTTCTTTCTGAGCCAGAGTGTTATCTATGACACTAATATGGTCGTCAGTGAGGTTTTGCACCTTATCCGAACCCGTTCGTGACTCATCTTCACCTATTTCACCGTCTTTTTCCAGCTTCTTCAATTCATCCATTCCATCCTTGCGCACGTGACGCACAGCGACTTTGGCTGCTTCAGCATATTGATGGGCAACTTTTACCAGTTCTTTGCGTCGTTCTTCGTTAATTTCAGGAAGCGGAATACGCAGATTCGTTCCATCGACAATCGGATTAAGACCCAGATCAGATTCACGAATTGCCTTCTCAACGGCCCCAACCATACCCTTGTCCCAGACTTGAACTGCAACCGTTCTTGATTCAGGCACCGTAATTGTCCCCACCTGATTTAACGGCATCGATTGGCCGTAGGCTACGACAATCACCGGATCGAGCAGCGAAGCTGAGGCCCGTCCGGTACGCAATCCGGCAAGATCGCTTTTAAGAGAACTTATAGCGCCTTCCATGCGCCGGCTGATGTCGTTCAAGTCAATCATTTTTTCTTACTTCCATAAACAGGTCCGAATTAATCTATCCTATTGGTGTTCACGCCTCAACGATAGTGCAACGTCCCTCACCATTCAATATATCTACCAGTCCACCGGGATTATGGATTGAAAATACCACCACCGGAATCTGGTTGTCACGGGCAAGGGCCACTGCGGCTGTGTCCATCACCGTCAAACCTTTTGCCAAAATTTCACTGTGAGAGATCTTGCTGAAACGCGTGGCGTTTGGGTCTTTTTTGGGATCAGCTGAATAAATACCATCCACCTGGGTGCCTTTGAACATAGCATCTGCACCCATTTCTGCAGCCCTTAAAGCGGCGGCCGTGTCTGTGGTGAAAAACGGGTGGCCCGTACCACCGGCAAATACAACAACGGTGCCTTTCTCCAAATGAGCGTCCAGACTGCGCTGGTTGAATGTTTCAGCAATCAGCGGCATATCAACGGCGCTCATTACCACGCTTTTGACGCCGGCTTCCTCAATCGCCATTCTGAGCGCCAGGGCGTTCATGGTAGTTGCCAGAATACCCATATGGTCAGCGGTAACCCTGTCGGCTCCTTTGGCTGCAAGAGCCACGCCACGAAAAATGTTTCCGCCGCCAACAACAACGCCTATCTCACAACCCAATTGGGTCGCTGCTTTGATATCGGCTGCCATTTGTGCTGCCATTTTTGCATCGATGCCAAATCCCTGATCGCCCAAAAGTGCCTCACCGGAGACTTTCAGCAACAGCCTTTTGTATTTTGGTTTTGTATTCATGATTCGCCTGCTTGATATTGTTGTTTCTGGATACAACAAGGGCGCCACGTTGTCACGAAGCGCCCTCACCTATTTTATCTGACTGCAAGCAATCAGGATTTATTCATCGCAGCCACTTCTGCAGCAAAATCTTCCTCGCGCTTTTCGACGCCTTCTCCCAGTTCAAAGCGGATAAAGCCCTTTAAGGTTATTGGCGCTCCCGCGTCTGCCTCAGCGTTTTTCAAAGCCTGCTCAACAGTATTCTCGCCATCAATGACAAATGCCTGCGAGAGCAATACGCTTTCCTGATAAAATTTGCGCATGCGCCCCTCAACCATTTTCTCAATGATATTTTCAGGCTTACCCGATTCACGAGCCTGTTCAGAAAATATTGCTTTTTCACGTTCAGCAACTTCTGCGGGGATATCGTCTTTTGTCGCAGCCAGAGGATTGAGTGCTGCGATATGCATGGCAATTTGTTTGCCAATCGAAGTCAACGCCTCTGCCTTACCGCTCGAATCCAGCGCAACCAGCACGCCAATCTTGCCAAGGCCATCACCTGTGGAATTGTGCATATAGGATGCAACAACGCCCTGGGGCACTTCCATAACGGCTGTACGGCGCAGGTTCATGTTTTCACCGATCGTGCCAATCGCCTCAGTGATGGTTTCAGCAACAGATTTACCATTGGCTTTGCCATCAAGGATCATAGGGGCGGCAGAAACAGCATCAAGAGAACCATCGGTTCCAATTGTTGCAGCACAAACGCCGCGAACAATCTGTTGAAACTGGTCGTTTCTTGCCACAAAGTCAGTTTCCGAATTCAATTCAGCAACCGCTGCTTTTGTGCCATCGGAAATGATACCAACCAGCCCTTCGGCAGCAACGCGCCCTGATTTTTTCTCAGCCTTGGAAATACCTTTGGCGCGTAGCCAATCCATTGCCGCTTCGATATCGCCATTATTTTCTTTAAGGGCGTTTTTACAATCCATCATACCTGCGCCGGATTTTTCGCGCAGTTCTTTTACCATTGATGCGGTAATATCCATTTTCTCATCTTTCTTTAAATGACAGAAAGGCAAAGGAATAAACCTTTGCCCGCCGTCTTGCGTCATATGAAGGCCATCAATTAATCCAGATTAAAAAATCTGCTTGAAGGCATTCTATTATTTTGCGAGCTCTTTAGCCTGGGAAATCCAGTCATCACGCTCAATTCTTCCTTTGAAGTTAAGTCGTCCGTCAACTTTTTCAATGTCTTCAGCGCTAAATCCGGCAACCTGTGCGTATTTGGTAATACCAAGTTCATGCAGTTTTGTTTCAAGAACCGGGCCAACTCCAGAGATTTTTTTCAAATCGTCGGGATCACCTTTGGGAGCCTTGAACAACGGCCCGTCTTCAGAAGCTTCGCTTTTTGCCGCTTTGGCAGGAGCTTTTTCAGCTTTGGCTTCAGGTTCTTTTTTGGCTGATTTTTCGGCTGGCTTTTCCGCTTTTGCTTCGGGTTCCTTCTTGGTTACCTTCTTAGCGGGCGCTTCATCTTTAGTTTCAGGTACTTTTTTGGTTACCTTTTTAGTGGGCTTTTCATCTTTTGCCTCTGTAACCAATGTTGCCGCAGGTTCCTTTGCAGGCTCCGCTTTTTGTGCTGGAGCGTCTGCTACAGTCTGCGCCGGTGTTTCAACAACCGCTTCTTCGAGTGCGGTTTCAACCGGATTTTCAGCTGCACCCAGATCGACACCCATGCCGCCCTGCTGACGGGCAATGCCGTCAAGTGCTGCTTTGGCAATTAAATCGCAGTACAAATTAATTGAACGCGACGCATCATCATTACCAGGGATAGGATGGGTGATTTCGTCCGGATTACAATTGGAATCAAGAATCGCAACCACAGGAATATTCAGGCGTTTGGCTTCCTGAATGGCAATTGCCTCTTTGTTGGTATCAATAACAAACAACAAATCGGGTGTGCCGCCCATGTCTTTGATACCGCCAAGCGCGCGTTCAAGCTTATCGCGTTCACGCGTCAGTGTCAGGCGCTCTTTTTTGGTCAACTGCGAGGCTTCACCCTCGGCCAGAATACCATCAACTTTACGAAGGCGCTTGATCGAATTGGAAATCGTATTCCAGTTCGTCAACATGCCACCCAACCAACGGGCATTGACATAATATTGCGCGGAGCGCTTTGCTGAATCTGCAATGATCTGTGACGCCTGGCGTTTAGTGCCGACAAACAGCACCCGACCACCGCCCGCAACCGTATCAGACACAATTTTCAACGCCTGATGCAATAACGGCACAGTTTGTGCCAAATCCATGATGTGGATTTTATTTCTTGTACCAAATATGAAAGGACCCATTTTCGGGTTCCATCGGTGGCTTTGGTGGCCAAAATGACAGCCAGCTTCCAATAGCTGACGCATGGTAAACTCTGGTAGAGCCATGTCTTTCTCCTTTTACCGGTTGTACCTGGCGCAGGAGCTGAACTGTGAAAATTCACAGTCACCGGATCGCTATCAGATCGTTGCCGGAATTAAGGGCTGAGCTGCACCGAAATGGTGCAGATGATCAATAGCGCAAACCTGCGTGTGGAATGAGCGTGGCTATAGAGGATTACCGGGCATGGTGCAAGCGAAATCGCAGCGCGGTGGTTTTCATAATCCAAATCAAACTTCCAGACAGGAGTGAGAACCTCTCTCAGGTCAAGAAATGTTACCCGTTTACTAACAGTATCTGACGCTTTTGAACTAAATTCAAACAGTGAAACTCGTCTTATTTTCAAGCTTTTTTGCGATGGTGTGTGACTGAACACAATGAAGCAATGAGGGCGTAATGGGGCAATTATTTCTGAAACTGACAGCGTTGGCTGTTATATTCCTGAATCTCGCAAATACATCTATGAGTGCACCTGCCATTGCAGGTGCCGGCAATATTGCGGGGCTTTCATCTTCAGCCCCTGGAATGTATCGCTCATATAAACAAAATAATCGGATGTGCCTCGCTATGGCATTGTATCATGAAGCACGTGGCGAACCGCGCGACGGGCAAATTGCGGTTGGCGTCACAATTCTCAACCGTGTAGTGTCACTTTCCTATCCTTCGAGTATTTGTGGCGTGGTATATGAAAATGCCGGGCGCTTCAATAAGTGTCAGTTTTCTTTTGCCTGTGACCGACGCACAGATATTCCCAACAAGCCATCTGAATTTTCCCGCATGCTTTCCCTCAGTGATGAGATAATTGAAACCATGGGAATTAACGGAGAAATGCCCAGAACCGCGATAGGCAATCTGGGTGATTCAGCAGCATGGAGCCTGTTTTCAACGCATTATCACCGCTTTGACGTAGCGCCATCCTGGTCAAAAAGGTTGGAAAAACTGGCAAGAATAAGTAATCACATATTCTTTCGCTCTGAACGGGTAGTGAAAAAAATGCCACAAAATGCCCGCGACGGTCGTAAGTTCGCATTAATGACGAAAATACACCCATCTAAAACGATCG
>JAKISV010000194.1 GCA_021648425.1 Rhizobiaceae bacterium | reverse complement strand
GGACGGTCACATGTCGGGTGTGGCCCAAGCTTGAGGCTGGCGAATACCCGAAAAGGGCCTCGTTACTGTGGGCTTACTTCGGAACCAGACCAAAAATCTCTGCCCACCTTTACTTAATATGGGCTTTTGATAAAAGCCGCATTGCAGCAATACTGCGTTAGGTTTTTATGGAAAGCCCCGCAAGTTTGCACTTTATACGTATGCCGCTGATGCTGGGATGTATCGAGTGAAGGGGTAAATATGACTAATGTTCCATCAATAGATAAAATTCGACTTTTAACATAAAATATTTGTTCTCATAATGTTCTTGTTTTCTTCCTGTGAATTATGTTATGGTTGTAATTCTAGTGGGGATGAGCGTTATGGTTTCACGGGTACAAACAGTAGCATTTCAGGGAATTGAGGCGGTGCCTGTCGACGTGCAGGTAATGGTGGCGCCAGGTAAAATCGGCATGTCGATTGTCGGATTGCCCGATAAAGCGGTGGCTGAAAGTCGCGAGCGGGTACAGGCTGCACTTCATGCATCAGGTCTCGCCATGCCGCCCAAACGGGTAACCATTAATCTGGCTCCTGCTGATCTTCCAAAAGAAGGCAGCCATTACGATTTACCAATCGCGCTTTGCCTGATGGCAGCTTTGGGAGCAATACCCTCCGATGCGCTTCAGGATTTTATGGTGCTGGGTGAATTGTCCCTGGATGGCACTTTAACGCAGATTAATGGCGCCCTTCCCGCTGCAATTGGAGCAAACGGGATGGGCAAGGGAATAATTTGCCCCGCCGACAGCGGACCCGAAGCCGCCTGGGCGGATGATGAAATGCAAATATTGGCACCGCACAGCCTGATAGCCCTGGCCAATCATTTTCGCGGAACCCAGGTATTGTCACGGCCGGTGGCAGCCGTTGCAAAACCCGTGGGTAATCTGCCTGATCTCAATGAAATTAAAGGCCAGGAAACCGCAAAACGCGCGTTGGAAATTGCTGCTGCCGGAGGCCATAATATGTTGATGGCCGGGCCGCCAGGTTCAGGTAAATCAATGCTTGCCACCCGCCTGGCAGGCATATTGCCGCCATTATCGCCCAGAGAACTATTAGAAGTATCGATGATTGCCTCGATTTCGGGCCAGTTGGCTGAAGGGAAATTATCCGATCGAAGGCCGTTTCGCTCGCCTCATCACTCAGCCTCAATGGCGGCGATGGTGGGCGGTGGAATTAAAGCCAGACCCGGCGAAGTATCCATGGCCCACAACGGCGTCTTGTTTCTTGATGAGTTACCGGAATTTTCACCCCAGGTGCTTGATTCCCTGCGCCAGCCGCTTGAATCAGGCGAAACAGTTATTGCCCGGGCCAATTACCGGGTGAATTACCCCTCAAGATTTCAGTTGATAGCCGCTATGAATCCGTGTCGCTGCGGCATGGCAGGTGAACCCGGTCACAGATGCCGACGAGGCGATCGCTGCGTCACCGACTATCAGGAACGGATTTCCGGCCCGTTTCTTGATCGCATCGATATTCGCGTTGATGTGCCTGCTGTCAGTGCCGCCGATATTATTGCGCCGTCACTCAGTGAATCAAGTGACAAGGTGGCAAAACGCGTTCTTAAAGCAAGGCGCATTCAAGAAGAGCGCTATAGCGAGGCAACAATTGGCCAGCTTACAAACGCCACGGCAAGCGCCAAAATCATCGAGCAGGTTGCCTGCGCCGACAGTGATGGTCAAAAACTGCTGAGTGACGCAGCCAATTCGATGAAGTTTTCCGCGCGCGCCTATCACCGCATCTTAAAAGTTGCCCGTACCATTGCCGATCTGGAAGGGGTGCAGGAAGTACGACGTATTCATCTGGCAGAAGCAATAGCCTATCGCACCACCAGCGAACGGCTGGCCAATGCAGCCTGAAGGCAAGTTTTACCTTCCAGTGAAACGATTTTTCAATGCGTTTGTGAAATATATGGGCTGCATTCGGAAAAACGCCGGGAAATTTACCAATGTCAAAACTGATTAAACCGCCTTCAATCCAGATGCCGCAATCACCAGGCGGGCAGGATTCAAAGCGTTCAGACACCAGGGAACACAGCAATATAAACTCCCAACACAGTGAAAGCCCATCTCAGCGCGCCCTGATCAGCGCACCCAGAATGCTGATCATATCCGGCAGCTTTTTATTGATTCTGCTGGGCGTAACAATCGGCTCACTCCATGGTAACTGGTTGCAGATATCTACAGCAACAGGCGTTTGCCTGATAATCTGGTGGGCAATCGCCTGGCATATCCGTGAATTGCCGATCAGCGCGAAATCCCGCGAACTGGACGTCCAATTGGTTAAAGCGAGGCAAAAGGCTGAAAATGCAAACCGTGCAAAAACCCGGTTCCTCGCAACAGCCAGCCATGAAATGCGAACCCCGCTCAATGGAATTTTGGGCATGGCAAAATTGCTGGACAATACCAGATTGAACCCCGAGCAGGCAAATTATAACAGTGCTATCAAATCGTCCGGCGAAGCCCTATTTTCGTTTGTTGAAGACATGCTTGATATTACGCGTGTGGAAACCGGTCATTTTGCGCTTAATCCAGGCCCGCTGATCGTTCGCCAGGAGCTGGAAGAGGTATGTGAATTACTAGCACCACGCGCCCATGAAAAAATGCTGGAAATTGCCTGTATTTGTGAACCGGACGTACCGCAAAACATTTTAATTGACGGGCGAGCGCTGCGGCAGATATTGATAAATTTGGCAGGAAATGCCATCAAATTCACCCAAACAGGTGGGGTTACCCTTCGCGCCGGAACATTTGTCGGCGATGATAATCAGCCCGGCATCCGGTTTATTGTTGCTGACAGCGGCCCGGGAATTGCTGACGAAGATAAAAAGCGAATTTTTGATGAATTCGAGCGGGCTGATATTGATATAACCCGAAAATATAGTGGTGTCGGGCTTGGCCTGGCGATTTCAAAAGCAATTATCGGCGAAATGAAGGGTACGCTGAGGGTCCTCGATAATAAAGCTTCTGGTGTGGGTACACTGTTTGTGGCAGAAATTCCGCTTGCAGTGATTGATGATCAACCAGTATTGATGAGCGATTCTTCGGCCAAACTTGCTGGAAGAAATTTTCTTTTGGTTTCAGAAGGAAATATGGAATTTCCAATCATTGCTGAAATGATTGAACACTCGGGCGGGGCTGCGCGGCAGGTGAAAACAATCGATGCTGCACGAGCAGCACTTATAGAAAACATTGACCAAACCGTTATCATTGATGAATTGATGCTTGCCGATGATATGCAATGCCTGTCGCAATTTATTCAACATACAAAAATTGTAATTCTACTTCATCCCTCAAGACGCGGTAATTTGAAGAAATATAGCACCCTTGGATATGCATCTTATCTGATCAGACCTGCCCGGCAGGGTTCGTTACTTTCGGTTCTACTGGGTGAAGTTGGATTTGATGTCCCTGCAAACGAGGAGCTGCTTTCGGCAAAATCAGAATTTCGCATCGCCCGCAAGAATAAACACGCCAAAAAAATATTGCTGGTTGAAGACAATGCAATCAATTCATTGCTTGCGCGCAGTGTTCTGGAAAAAAACGGCCATGAAGTGCATCTGGCTTCCAATGGGGCTATTGCAGTGACAATGATGCAGGCTGAAAGCAATAAAGGTAAGCCATTTGCAGTTATTTATATGGACTTACATATGCCGGTAATGGATGGATTAACGGCAATTGGCCAAATCAGAGCCTATGAAAAAAGCAGCAATCTGCACCGGGTGCGAATTATCGCCTTAAGCGCCGATGAACAAGAGCAAACCAGAGCAGATGCAGCCAGTGCCGGAGTTGACGGGTTTCTGGCCAAGCCCATTGATCCTGAGCTATTAATGAAAGATGCCAATAAGAATGCGCAAATCAGATTGTCCCAAGTATGAGTAAAGGCATGATTGATGGTTGACAATCTGCGGGATCAACACGAAATGAATGCCATGGCAGCAACCGTACAAACAACACCGGATAGTAAATCCAATTCAGGGAAAAAATTGCCAGACAAAGGCAATTCCGGAATATTGGGGCGGATCAAAAACCTGGAATCCCGATTGGCTATAAACCAGGAAGAAGTGCGTAAAAGCCAGAACCTGCGTTACGACATATTTTTCAACGAGATGGCGCAAGGCACGGTTGAAAACCTAAATACCGAACAGTGTGATGTGGATAATTTTGATCGTTATTGTGATCATTTGCTGGTTCTTGACCGTTCAATAAAACAAAATGAAAGAACCGGCCAAATTATCGGTTCTTATCGCCTGCTGAACCAGGAGCAGGCCGCAAGCGCCGGCGGGTTTTATTCTGAATCTGAATTCGATATTCAAACCCTTATCAGTAGGCACCGGGAAAAAAACTTCCTGGAGTTTGGTCGTTCATGTGTTTTGCAGCCCTATCGCAACAAGCGCACTATTGAACTTTTGTGGCAGGGCAGCTGGGCTTATGTTCGAAACAATGGCATTGATGTGATGTTTGGCTGCGCGTCATTTTCCGGGACTGACCCCGCTAAACTTGCTGAACCGCTTTCGTTTCTTTATCACCATGCCAGAGCAAAAGACAGTTGGCGGGTGCAAGCCCAGGGCGAGCGGGTCATTGATATGAACCGCATCAGTGAAAA
>JAKISV010000010.1 GCA_021648425.1 Rhizobiaceae bacterium | reverse complement strand
TTCCAGATAGGGCAGGATCTCCTCTTTACGCGCTGAATCCAGCGCCGCAAGTGGTTCGTCCAGCAACAGCATCCGCGGGCGCGACAGCAATGCTCGCCCGATTGCCACTCGCTGTTTTTCGCCCCCCGACAGCCCTTGGGGATGGGCGTGCATACGTGCCCCCAGGCCAACCCATTTCAACAGATCGGTAACATCGGAGCGGTAATCAGTATCAGATTTCCCCCGCACCAATAGAGGCAGGGCTACATTTTCATAGGTGGTGAGATGATCCAGCAACCGAAAATCCTGAAAAACCACGCCAATTTTTCTGCGAATGAGCGGCATTTCGCGTTTAGTAATGGCTGAGGTTTCCTTGCCAAACAGTTTTATACGGCCACGACTTGGCCCGATCGACATTAACATCAAACGAAGCAGACTTGTTTTCCCCGCTCCAGATGAGCCGGATAAAAACTGAAATGAGCCAGGCGCAATTTTGAAGGTAAGGTCACTGAGTATTTCGCGACCCAACCCATAGCGTAACCCGACATTTTCAAAATCAATCATTCAGACCACTTTTCGATGGTTAATTATGTATTTACGCATTGGCAGTATTCACCATAAGACAGGTTTTCAATACATGATTCCCACATTTTTCGCATCCGGGGATAAAAAAACAGTCTTGCAGCCAAAGTTTTACCATGAAATCATCATCTCAACCCCATCAACAATCCTGCCCAAACTGCGAATTTACCGATGGAAACCCCGGTAAACCTCACTCTTGTGACGACGGGTCAATGGTTTGTGCAAAGTGCAATACAAGATGGCGGAATATTGCAAAAACAGCCAGACAACAATCCACGCCGCTTAAAACCGGCTATAGCGCTGATCCGATTTCTTTACCATCTGCAATTTCAGCGAATATTGAGCGTACTCCCTCCAGGCGATCAGCCGCGCTAATTGCGGGTGCTGCAGTTTTCCTTGGTATATTGGCCGTGCCGGTTTTTACATTCTTCCAATCCAGTCACTTCACCCAGTCCGATAAAATTGTCCGCAACGAATTGACCCTTGGCGAAATCAGCATTGAAAATATTCAAAACTCCAATACCCCTGTTTGGGTTATTTCAGGTTTGGTATCCAACAATTCAGCCAATCTTTTAAACGTACCATCCATCCTGATGCGCGCGGGCACAAAAGGTTCCAGTGGATATTTCACCTGGACCTATCATCCGGCCTTGCAAATTCTTGCTCCCGGCTCCAACTTCAGATTTCGTACTTCCGTTCGAAAACCCCTGGGTAATGCCGAAGGGATTGAGTTGGAGTTTATCAGGAGCAATCTGGAATCGGGATAACATCAAATGCCTATCGTTCGCGATAAAAAAATCGAAGTCCTGTTTACTGCAAAACAAATAGCCAAACGCAACCATGAACTGTCCGAGGAAATTGCCCTGGGTGATTTGAAGGATATTCTGGTGATTTCAGTTCTAAAGGGATCCTTCGTCTTCGCCGCTGATTTAATTCGCGCCCTGCACAAGGCGGGATTAACTCCGGAAGTTGAATTCATCTACGTATCCAGCTATGGCGCGGGCACCACTGCAGGTAAGGTAAAATTGCTGCGTGATGTGGATAGCGATGTCAAAGACCGCGACATATTGCTGATTGATGATATTTTAGAATCTGGCAGCACCATGAATTTTGTTCGCAATCTGTTGCTGGAACGTGGTGCAAACAAAGTGGCAATTGTCACTCTCCTGGATAAATCCATGCGGCGAAAAACTGAAATCAGCGCCGATTATGTCGGCTTTGAATGTCCTGATAAATTTGTTGTTGGTTATGGTATGGACGTTGGCCACGCGTTTCGCGAATTACCGTTCGTCGGCGTTGTCACCGGCGAAGCATAGAATGCTTATTTCTCTTTATTGATCATCCAAAAGCCGCTCCAGATATTTTTTCTCGATCAGCCGCTGCTCCGGTTTTGACAGGCGTTTGCGAATAGCATCGAGAATATCCCGCGCTCTTTGCGCATCGATTTCGCCCGGAATATCGGTATTGCCACTATCAAGGCCCATGCCCTGATCCTGCTGGTTCCTGCCCAGCGGATCACGCGCCATATTGCTGTTGCGACCCGAATTACCCCTGCCCTGCTGACGCCCGCCCTGTTGGCGATCACCGGCCATCTGGCGCATCATTGATTGCGCACCTTGTCGCAAAGCTTCAAGCGCTCTGCCCTGGCTGCCCGCCGCATCGCCGGTTTCTCCCTGGCCAAGTTGCCTGCCCGCTTCACCCATCTCTTCACCCGCCTCACCAAATTCTCCCGATGGCTCAAGTCCCAGTTCTTCAAGGCGCTGGTTAAGTCCGCTCAATTGCTCCTGCAATGCTTGCTGCTGTTCTTGTAACTGCCTCAGCGCATCAGCAAGTTCCTGGGCTGTCATCTCCCCGTTTTGTTGTTGGTTTTCACCATTTTGGCTTTGTTGATCGCGGTTTTGCTGGCCGTTTTGTTGTTCCTGATTTCCCGGATTGGATTGCCCCTGCTGGTTTTGCTGGCGACGTTGTTCCATCTGAAAAGTTTCATCCAGCAACCGTTGCTGTTCACGCATCAGTTCGCTCAACTGGTTGAGCGTCTGGTTCATCTGATTGCCCTCCGCCTGCCTTTGCTGCATATGACGACCGGCGCGCAGATTATCCATCATGCGCTGCATTTCACTGAGCAATTCACGCGCTGCATCTTTGGAGCCGGATTTCGCCAGATTTTCAATACGGTCCATCATCCGTTCCAGATCGCGCTGCCGAAGTGTTCTGGCCGTATCATCCTGCATCATCGGATTTTGCGATTGTGGATTGCGCCGCGCCTGTTCGCTCAGCGCCTGCATCATCTCATTCATCGCCTGTCGAAGTTCTTTCATCAGCCGATCGATTTCTTCATCACCGGCTCCATTTTCCAGAGCCTCACTCAAACGTTCCTGCGCCTCGCGCAACCGCCGTTCAACATCGGATATATTGCCAAACTCAATGCCCAGCGCCACATCCCACAATAAATCCAGCACATCGCGCAACTGATCATCGCTGCGTGCATCCACCAGTTTTCTGTAGGTTACTTTCATCGCCAGAACGGCGGTGAAATTATCGATGAATTTTTCCGGATCAACCATCAACGCATCCAGCATCGAAACAACAAACTGTTGCTGGTTGGCATCCAGAGCCAGAATTCTTCGCTGTTCAATCAGCGCTTTGGCAAGCGGATTGACAAAATTGCGGCCTGGTAAAATCAGTTCCTTCGTTTCGCTATATCCCTTCTGCTCCGCCTCATCTTCCGCCACCAGCATCAGCTTAACCAGGCTGCCCGCAAGCGGGTGTTTGGTAATATCGCGGTTGGTTTTGGTTTTGCCATCCTTCGCCTGCCTGCGCGGCAATGGCAACTTGATTTCCAGCGGCTCAATCAATGAACGCGCATTAGGTGGGGGGATAAATTTGGCGGGCAGTTCAGGGTCAAATCCATTATCGCCCGAGCGCCCCGGTTCTACAATGCCGCGCGCACGAACAACCCCATAATCATCCTTCACACTGTAGGACAATTGCAACGATCCTGACAAAGCTGCACCAGGTTCTTCTTCAAACTTGATTTGCGGCGGCGCGTCTTCAACAATGTTCAATGTCCACTGGGCAATTTTACTGTTGCGCGAATAAACACTGACTTCGCCACTTTGGGTAAGTTCCAGTTTGAAAAACCGCTCTTTTTGCGTGGTGCTGCTCTCACCTGGAAGCTCTTGCGCCACAATCTCGGATTCATTTTCCCCATCATCAAAACGCAGGGTGATATCGCCTTTCCCGGCAAAGCGACCCACCAGTTCGCTGAATTGGGGAATTTGCAATACCTGGCCTTGTTGATGGTCGCTTTTCACAGCCAGATATACCGGGGCTTTTCGCGTATAAGTCGGAGGGTTTACCCACACATCAAGCCTGGTCAGCAATTTTGCCGGATCGCCCCCCAGTCGAAACGCATCTGAAACCCTGCCGCCATCGGCACCAAAGGAAATTACCAAAGCAATAAATGCCAATATCGGCAGCATCAGGCGTAGCCCGTACCTGTCAAAACGATCACCCCTGGCCCTGGGCGGGCCACCGGTCAGATTTTCCAGCCGCTCAGCCATTCGCGCGCGATGTTCATTCCACAGGGCTTTGGAAAATTCATCGCCCTGGCCAAGTGCAATATCATCAACCTGCGCACTGATTGGCCGATCATCAAGGCGCGTTTCAACCTCAATGCGCCGCGACACTTCATTTTCTGCGGGAGACTTAAACTGACGAAGGGGAATCAATGCCGCAACAAATGCAATAGCAACGGCGCTTAAAACAACAACATGAAGCCAGGTCGGGATGTTTTCCCATATTCCCAGCCAGGAAAGACTGAAAAATGTGATCGCCACCAGAACCAGCGGCACCAGCAACGGCCACAACCGCTCCCATGATAATGCCATCCATGCGCCTGCACGCACCAGAAGCGTTCCGTTTTGATGGTAATTCGACTTCAAATATCTGCTCCAAATGGTGTTATGGAATCATAATAACAGAAATCCGGGCTTTTTCGAGAATTATACAACGCAAGGCACAAAAAGTTCATTTCACAACAAAACCTTCGGGAAAATTCCTATATTTTCCCGCTTTATTCACCGCCCGTGAGGCTCAAGCCAATCAATTGTCGGACCGATGGGAATAATCCCAAGCGGGTTACGCTTTTCACTTTTAGAAAAATAGCCTTTTTTATAGATATCAAAGCGAACCGTCTCTGCCACACCCTTTGTCTGGTAAATCTGACGGGCATAGGGCCAAAGATATTGATAATCCATCAGCCGCCTCAAATTACATTTGAACGCATAGTGATAGGCAACATCAAAGCGCGCCAGTGTCGGAAACAGTCGAATATCCGCTTCGCTAATTTTGTCGCCGACCAGAAACCGGGTTTTGGAAAGCTGCTCATCAACCTGATCAAGATTATCAAACAGTTCGAAGGCAGCGCGTTCATAGGCCTTTTGAGTGGATGCAAAGCCGGCGCGATAAACACCATTGTTGATGGTCTTGTAAATTTGCCCATTCCACTCATCAATTTTTGACAGTTTTTCTGCCGGGCATAAATCAGCAGATGCAGGTGCAATATCAACAAACGCACTGTTCAACATGCGAATAATGTCCGCTGATTCATTGCTCACCATGCGTTGTTGTTGTTTGTCCCAAAGTACCGGCACTGTCAGGCGTCCGGTATAAGGCTGGCGATCACGCGAATAAATCTCGTGAACAGCCGACAGGCCATATAATGGCTCGGAAAATTCACCGGTTTTGTCAAACACCCAACCCTGGTCCGTGCGATTGGGCAGCGCCACCGATATCGAAATCAGCTTTTCAAGTTTTTTAAATGCCCGGGTAAGCAACGTGCGATGCGCCCAGGGGCAGTTCCAGGCAACAAACAGATGATAGCGTCCGGCTTCTGCCGCAAATCCACCCTCGCCTGTCGGACCGGGCTTGCCATCGTGCGTTATCCAGTTGCGAACAACGCTGCGCGAACGCTCCCATTCCCCGCTGGCCATGGTCGCAGATACATCATCCGCAGTGTCATATTTTCCTTCGATCATATGACCCATTTACATTCACCCGATCGATTGCCCGGTTTTTTCCCAATCGGCCAGAAATGCTTCAAGCCCCTTATCAGTCAACACATGTTTTACCAGTTTATGCATGGTTGAAGGCGGAATGGTTGCCACGTCCGCGCCAATCAGGGCAGCGTCCTTGACGTGATTGACCGTGCGGATTGAGGCTGCCAGAATCTGGGTTTTAAAATCATAATTATCATAAATAGTGCGGATTTCTTCTATTACTTCCATGCCATCTATGCCCAGATCATCAAGGCGACCGATAAACGGTGAGATATAGGTGGCTCCCGCCTTGGCTGCCAAAAGCGCCTGATTGGCGCTAAAGCACAAGGTAACATTGGTTTGCTGACCTTTTGAGCTGAGTGTTTTGCAGGCTTTCAAACCATCCATGGTAAGCGGCAGTTTTATACAGATATTATCAGCGATTTTACCCAGCACGGCAGCTTCTTCTATCATGCCGTTATAATCGACAGCCGTAACTTCGGCAGACACAGGGCCATCAACAAGGGCGCAGATTTCTTTGGTTACTTCGATAATGTCACGGCCTGATTTGAGAATAAGCGACGGGTTGGTGGTAACGCCATCAACCAGGCCGGTGTCATTCAGTTCGCGGATTTCATCTACATCGGCGGTATCAACAAAAAATTTCATAGGTGATTGCTTTCTGATAGTTGAGCAAAATGTTTGTGTTGAGGTTACACTTATAGCCAATCATTTGCAAGACTATTACCCTGTTGAAACCGAATCATTATTTTGAGGCATTTTTGACCAAAACCGTTTCTGTCCTGCTGCCTATTCCCGCAGAGCGCGCTTATACCTACGCCATTGGCCCTGAAATGACGCTGGCGCCGGGCGATATTGTATTGGTTCCATTGGGACCACGGCAGGTATTTGGCGTCGTGTGGGACACCCAGACCGACGACATTGCCGCTTCCAAATTGAAACAGGTGATTGCCAAAAGTGACTGCCCGCCCCTGCGCGCCACCATGCGCCGTTTTATCGAATGGGTGGCCGATTATACGATTTCCCCGCCGGGCATGGTGTTACGCATGGTATTGAGAACACCGGCCGCCTATGACCCGCCCTCTCCTCAGGAGGGCTTGCGCTTTAGCGGTGTTGAACCCGAACGCATGACTTCAGCACGCATAAAAGTGCTGGAACTGGTGCGTGAAGAATTTGTGTGGACAAAATCCGGCCTTGCTCACGCTGCCGGAGTTTCAACCTCGGTGATTGAAGGGCTGATAAAGCAGGGGGTTTTTGACCGCATTGAAATTCCCCCTCAACCCATCGTGACAAAACCAGAGCCTGGTTTTGCCGCACCTGAACTTTCCGACAAACAACGCGCTGCAGCAAATGAACTGGTTGATTGCGTAAAATCAGACACCAACCCGGTCAGTCTGCTGGACGGCGTCACCGGCTCGGGCAAGACTGAAATTTATTTTGAAGCAATGGCCGAAGTTTTCAAAAACGGCAAACAGGTGCTGGTATTGCTGCCGGAGATTGCGCTGACATCGGGCTTTCTTGAACGTTTCGAGAAGCGCTTTGGTTCCAAACCCGCCCAGTGGCATTCCGACATCACGCCTAAAATGCGCGAAAAAATCTGGCGACAGGTGGCAACCGGCGAAGTTCAGGTGGTGGTCGGTGCGCGTTCTGCGCTTTATCTGCCATTTAGTGATTTGGGCCTGATTGTTGTCGACGAAGAACATGAAGCAGCCTTCAAACAGGAAGACAGGGTTTATTATAACGCCCGCGATATGGCCGTGGTGCGTGGTTCGATTGCCAAAGCACCGGTTATATTGTCATCAGCAACGCCATCTATTGAAAGCCGGGTCAATGCCAATCTGGGGCGTTATCAATATATCAGGCTTGAGGAACGCTATAAACAGGCGGCCATGCCCGATTTGCGGGTGATCGACATGCGCAAGAACCCGCCTGCGCGAGGCAAATTCATTTCCCCGGTTTTAGTCCGTGAAATCAGTGCCGCATTAGAGCGCGGTGAGCAGTCGCTGATTTTCCTCAATCGGCGCGGATATGCACCACTCACCTTGTGTCGCGTCTGTGGCCACCGTTTTCAATGCGACGACTGCTCCGCCTGGCTGGTCGAACACCGTTTTCGTGGCCAGCTGGTCTGCCACCATTGCGGTCACAACGAACCCGTGCCTGAAGCCTGCCCCGGCTGTGGTACGCTTGATCATCTGGTTGCCTGCGGCCCCGGTGTCGAACGCCTTGGCGAAGAAATGCTGGAACTGTTCGGCGACAAACGCATTATGGTGCTTTCTTCCGACATGGCCGGTGGCGCAAAACGAATGCGCCTTGAACTCGATGCAATCGCCAAAGGTGAAGCCGACATTATTATCGGCACACAACTGGTAGCCAAAGGCCATAATTTCCCGCTGATGACCTGCGTTGGTGTCGTTGATGCTGATCTTGGGCTTTCCAATGGCGACCCGCGCGCTACCGAACGCACGTTTCAGCTTTTGTCCCAGGTTACCGGTCGCGCCGGTCGCAGCGGGCGCAAAAGCATCGGCCTGATACAAACCTACCAGCCCGAGCACCCGGTGATCGAAGCGATCATCAGCGGTGAACGCGAACAGTTTTACGAACGCGAAATTGCTGCACGAAAATCCGCCGGCCTGCCACCGTTCTCCCGCCTGGCCAGCATGGTGATTTCTTCCGCTGATCGCAAAAAAGCTCAATCCCATGCAACGGCTGTACGCCTTGCCGCAAAACCGCAAAGTGAGATACTGGTGTTGGGACCAGCAGAAGCCCCCATTGCACGCATACGCGGGCGCTATCGGTTTCGCCTGTTGTTTCGCGCTGAAAAAGCCAATACGCTACACACTTATATTCGCCAGGTTCTGGCCCGGAGCCCCAGACTGCGCGGCGACCTGCGCCTGCAGGTTGATGTCGACCCGCAGAGTTTTTTGTAGCAAATCGAAAGGTTTCAACCATGATTGAATTTGTCTGGCCACAAACCAACGGCGAATGGCTGGCCTGGTCCAGTGCGTTATATCTGGTAATATCCGGCATCTGGACATTTGTCGCACCACGGCGGTGGTTGTCTTTTGTCGGCCACCAGGCTGCGACAAATCATCCTGAGTTACTGGCGCAATTACGCGGCCCCCTTGGCGGTGGCAGAATTGGTCTTGGCCTGGCCGTGCTGGTATTGCATCCCCAGCCATTATTGTACCTGGCCCTGGGAAGCATGTTGTTTTTCGCCGCAATTGGGCGTTTGACGTCAATTGTTGTGGATAAAGCCAGTACAAAATACAATTGGATTGCCCTGATTATTGATGCTCTGCTGGCATTTTTCCCTTTTGCATATGCTCTGGGATATATAGCCTAGAGGCAACAGGCACGCGCGCGCGACCTGCCAGGCAGCAAACTAATTCTTTAGTCAGGTTGCAGTGGTCAAAATGCTGTGCTAGTTGATGCGCGGTTTTAGGAATTGCAAGCAATTCCATCAGCCGATTAAGATTACCTAATACTAATAATGTGACGGATAACTCGCAAAACCGGCGTAAAGGCCGAATTTTGTAAAACCAACACAAACTACCTGGCCAAACAGGGGAACCAAAGCCAAGTGTCTCAATCTGCTTCTCAATCTTCAGGAATTGCCGGGCGTTATGCCTCTGCGCTTTTTGACCTGGCCCTGGCGGACAAAAAACTGCCGGTTGTGGAAAAAGACTTAAAGCGGTTCAACACACTGCTTGAAGGCAGCGAAGATTTGAACCGGCTGGTAAATTCTCCCGTATTTTCAACCGATGATCAGGTACGTGCCATTGGCGGCGTCCTGGATAAAGCTAAAATCACCGGTCTTGTTGGTAATTTCATGCGCGTTGTTGCGCAAAATCGCCGGGCTTTTGCCATGCCGCAGATGCTGGGAGCTTTTTTAAAGCTGCTGGCAGAACATCGCGGCGAGGAAACTGCCCAGGTAACTGTTGCGGCTGCATTAAAACCCGCACAAAACAAAGAATTGAAGGCAGCGTTGAAAAGCGTTGTCGGCAAAGATGTTGATCTTCAAATCAGCATTGATCCTTCGCTGCTCGGCGGTATGATTGTCAAAGTTGGCTCGCGCCAGATTGATACATCGCTGCGCACTAAACTTCTCTCCCTTAAGCTAGCGCTCAAAGAGGTCGGCTAATGGACATTCGTGCCGCGGAAGTATCCGCAATACTCAAAGATCAGATTAAAAACTTCGGCAAGGAGGCGCAAGTCTCTGAAGTCGGTCAGGTGCTCAGCGTTGGCGATGGTATCGCACGCGTATTTGGCCTTGATAACGTGCAGGCCGGTGAGCTTGTCGAATTCCCCGGCGGAATTTCCGGCATGGCCCTTAACCTTGAAACCGACAATGTCGGCGTGGTTATCTTCGGTGATGACCGTGGCATTAAAGAAGGCGACACGGTTAAACGTACCGGCGCCATCGTTGATGTACCCATCGGCAAGGAAATGCTGGGGCGTGTTGTTGACGCGCTTGGCAATCCCATTGACGGCAAAGGCCCGATCAAAGCCAAAAACCGCGCCCGGGTGGATGTTAAAGCACCAGGCATCATGCCGCGCAAATCGGTGAATGAACCGATGTCTACAGGCCTCAAAGCCATTGATGCGCTAATTCCCGTTGGCCGTGGCCAGCGTGAACTTGTGATCGGTGACCGCCAGACCGGTAAAACCGCCATTCTTCTCGATACAATTCTCAACCAGAAACCGATGCATGAATCGGGCAAGGAAAGCGACAAGCTTTATTGTGTTTATGTGGCCATTGGCCAGAAGCGCTCTACCGTTGCTCAATTGGTAAAAGTGCTTGAAGAACGCGGCGCGCTTGAATATTCAATCATTGTTGCCGCCACCGCTTCTGATCCCGCACCGATGCAGTATCTGGCACCGTTTACCGGTTGCACCATGGGCGAATATTTTCGCGACAATGGCATGCACGCACTGATCTGTTATGACGATTTGTCAAAGCAGGCCGTTGCCTACCGTCAGATGTCCCTGCTGCTTCGCCGTCCTCCGGGCCGTGAAGCCTATCCGGGCGATGTTTTCTACCTTCACTCGCGTCTGCTGGAGCGTTCAGCTAAACTGAACGATGACAACGGCTCTGGTTCGCTTACTGCTTTGCCGGTGATTGAAACCCAGGCCAATGACGTGTCTGCTTATATTCCCACCAACGTGATTTCGATCACCGATGGACAGATTTTCCTTGAAACCGACTTGTTCTATCAGGGCATTCGTCCTGCGGTGAACGTCGGCCTGTCAGTTTCCCGCGTGGGTTCAGCAGCACAAACCAAGGCAATGAAAAAAGTCGCTGGTTCAATCAAAGGCGAATTGGCGCAATATCGCGAAATGGCGGCTTTTGCCCAGTTTGGTTCTGACCTGGATGCTTCAACGCAAAAACTGCTTAATCGCGGTGCAAGATTGACCGAACTGCTGAAACAAAGCCAGTTCGCTCCTTTGAAAACCGAAGAGCAGGTGTCTGTAATCTATGCCGGTGTGAACGGCTATCTGGATGATCTGGATGTCTCTGACGTTGGCAAGTTTGAAGCCGGATTGCTGGCCCACATGCGCAACGACAATCAGGAATTACTTGATACCATTCGAGATGAAGGTGATTTATCCGACAAAAGCGCTGAAAAACTTAAAAGCGCAGTTGACGCATTTGCCAAAAGTTTTGGCTAGTCACTCAGGTAAACACAAACATTAAAGTGCAGGCGAATTGATATGCCCAGCTTGAAAGACCTGAAAAACCGGATTTCCTCGGTCACCGCGACCCAGAAAATCACCAAGGCCATGCAAATGGTTGCAGCGGCAAAGCTGCGCCGTGCGCAAATGGCTGCTGAAGAAGCGCGTCCCTATTCGGAGCGCATGGCCAAGGTTATGGCCAATATCTCCAGCGCCATGGAAGGCCGCGAAGGCGTTTCTCCCCTAATGGCTGGAACCGGCTCTGATCAGGTTCATCTTTTGATAGTGGCAACTGCCGAGCGCGGATTGTGCGGCGGCTTTAATTCATCAATCGCCAAAATGGCCCGCGAAATGACCCGACGCCTGCAAGGTGAAGGCAAACAGGTAAAACTGTTTATGGTCGGTAAAAAAGGCGTCGATGCCATGAAAATGGAATTTTCCAGCCTGATGGTTGAAAAAGTCGATTTTCGCGAAGTTAAACGCATCGATTTTGCCAATGCCGAGGGCGTGGGCAAAAAGATTTTATCGATGTTTGAAGAAGGCGAATTTGACGTTTGCACATTGTTTTATTCTGAATTTCAGAACATCATGACGCAAATCCCAACTGCCCAGCAGCTTATTCCCGCCATTGCTCCTCAAAAAGAAGAGGGCGAGGGTTCGGAAGTATTTTACGAATACGAGCCTGATGAAGAAGAAATTCTCAGTGAATTGCTGCCGCGCAATATCTCTGTTCAGGTATTCAGGGCGCTGCTTGAAAACGGCGCATCTGAACAAGGTGCGCGCATGTCCGCCATGGATAGCGCAACGCGCAATGCCGGTGAAATGATTGATGCCCTGACGCTAAGCTATAACCGCCAGCGCCAGGCACAGATTACCAAAGAACTGATTGAAATTATCTCGGGCGCAGAAGCGCTGTAACTTAAATACCGGGCGCAATTGCCCAGTATTGCAAAGGATTAGAAGAGTGAAAAACGATGGCTAAAGCTGCAACAACTAAAAAAGCCCCTGCCAAAAAGACGCCTGTCAAAAAAGCACCTGCAAAAAAGGCTGCACCAAAGGCAGCTTCGCGCAAGTCGGCGCCTAAAAAATCCAACCTCACCGGTGCTACCGGCAAAATCACCCAGGTAATCGGTGCTGTTGTCGATGTTCAGTTCACCGGTGAATTGCCTGATATTCTCAATGCGCTGGAAACAGAAAATAACAACCAGCGCCTGGTGCTTGAAGTGGCTCAGCATCTGGGTGAAAACACCGTTCGTACCATTGCGATGGATTCTTCTGAAGGTCTGGTGCGCGGACAACCGGTAAAAGATACCGGCAAACCAATTGCCATGCCCGTTGGAGAAGAAACCCTTGGTCGCATCATGAATGTGATTGGCGAGCCGGTTGATGATGCCGGCCCCGTAAAAACCAAAACAACCCGCGCCATTCACCAGCCAGCGCCTGATTTTGTTGATCAATCGACAGAAGCTGAAATTCTGGAAACCGGTATCAAGGTTGTGGATTTGCTTGCACCTTATGCAAAAGGCGGCAAGATTGGCCTGTTTGGTGGTGCCGGTGTTGGTAAAACCGTACTTATTCTGGAACTGATCAACAACATCGCCAAGGCCCACGGCGGCTATTCAGTATTTGCCGGTGTTGGCGAACGTACCCGTGAGGGCAATGACCTGTACTGGGAAATGATCGAATCGGGCGTCAACAAAGAAGGCGGTGGCAAAGGTTCCAAATGCGCCATGGTGTTTGGCCAGATGAACGAACCTCCAGGCGCGCGTGCCCGCGTTGGTCTTTCGGGCCTCACTGTTGCCGAGCATTTCCGCAACGAAGGTCAGGATGTTTTGTATTTTGTGGATAATATTTTCCGCTTTACGCAGGCTGGTTCCGAAGTGTCCGCTTTGTTGGGCCGTATTCCATCAGCTGTGGGTTATCAGCCTACACTGGCAACCGACATGGGTGCGATGCAGGAACGCATCACAACAACCCACAAAGGCTCGATCACTTCCGTGCAGGCAATTTATGTGCCTGCCGATGATTTGACTGACCCGGCCCCTGCCACCTCGTTTGCCCACCTTGATGCCACTACCGTGTTATCACGCTCGATTGCAGAAAAAGGCATTTATCCCGCCGTTGACCCGCTCGATTCCACTTCGCGCATGCTCGACCCGATGGTTATCGGTGACGAACACTATGGTGTGGCGCGTTCGGTGCAGGAAATATTGCAGCGCTATAAATCACTACAGGATATTATCGCCATTCTGGGCATGGATGAGTTATCCGAAGAAGATAAAATCGCCGTGGCCCGCGCTCGTAAAATCGAACGTTTCTTGTCCCAGCCTTTCTTTGTTGCTGAAGTCTTTACCGGCTCACCGGGCAAACTGGTGGCGTTGGAAGACACAATAAAAGGCTTCAAAGGCCTGGTTGATGGCGACTATGACCACTTGCCTGAAGCAGCTTTTTATATGGTCGGCTCTATTGAAGAGGCCATTGAAAAAGCTCAGAAAATGGCTGCGGAAGCTGCGTAAGGGAAATTCAACATGGCTGAATCTTTCGCATTTGAACTGGTCTCACCGGAAAAGCTGTTGCTTTCCGAGCAGGCAATGCAGGTGGTTGTTCCCGGCACTGAAGGTTACTTCACCGTAATGGCCAACCACGCCCCGGTGATGGCAACGATGAAACCCGGCGTTGTTGAAGTTGAGCTTGAAAGTGGTGACAAAAAGCGGATTTTGATCCGTGGTGGCTTTGCCGATGTCTCCCCGGATGGTTTAACACTTCTAGCGGAATATGCAGCTGATCTGGCAGATTTTGATATCGAAGAACTCAATCAGCAAATCAAAAACGCCAGCGAAGACGCCCAGGATGCAGACAGCGATATAAAACGCGACAAGGCACAATTAATTTTGAGCCAGCTGGAAGATGCCAAATCGGCAATTGAACAAACAAACTAAATTAAATTAACGCGCAATCTCCAGGCCCATTGATTGGGCAAGACGCGCGCGCGATTTGGTAAAATCATAACATCCGCCAATCGCATTGTTAGCCTCATCCAGCAGTTCCAGAAACCAGATTTTTTCTTCATCATCCAATTGCGATTTCAGAAAACCACCCAATTTCGCTACAATCTCATTGGCATTGACCCCCTGCAGCACCGCCCATTTGGCATAAAGCATCGCTTCGCTGACTTCTTCTTGCGAGGAAATTCGCAACAGCAGGGTTTCGATGATTTCCTCATCCCCTTCACCCAGTACAAATTCTTCCGATTGCAGTGACACTATTATCGTTGCTGCTGCAACAACAGGGCTTCTGATTTCCTCCAGTGAAGCAAGGCCTGCCTTTTTCCCTTCCCTCGCATGTTGCATATGACCAAGCACTCCACCAACTTTGGTGGCAACGCTCTGGGCAGTCCTGAAACGACTCCACCACAAATAGGCAACTCCAATAAAACCGGCAATAGCTATCAATGTCTGCATTAATCCGCCTTAAAACTGTTCTGAACTGCTACAATAGCAAAGATGGAGATTTCATTTGAAAATGTAAAGCTCAAATCTTGCGCTCAACCATCAATTTTTTGATGTTGGCAATGGCTTTTGCCGGGTTTAACCCCTTTGGGCAATCCTGGGTACAGTTCATAATGGTGTGGCAGCGGTAAAGCCGGAATGGATCTTCCAGATCATCCAGCCGCTCGCCGGTAGCCTCATCACGCGAATCTGCCAGCCAGCGATAGGACTGCAAAAGGGCGGCAGGTCCCAGATAGCGGTCAGAATTCCACCAGTAAGACGGGCACGAAGTAGAGCAGCAGGCGCACAAAATACACTCATACAGCCCGTCCAGTTCTTCGCGATCCTCATGAGACTGCAACCACTCTTTTTGTGGTTCAGGCGACTTGGTCTGCAACCAGGGTTGAATGGCCTCATGCTGGGCATAAAAATTCGTCATGTCCGCCACCAGGTCCTTGACAACTTTCATGTGCGGCAAAGGGTAGACTTTGACAACGCCGCCGACTTCCTCGACGCCCTTAGTGCAAGCCAACGTATTGTTGCCATCGATATTCATCGCGCAGGAACCGCAGATACCTTCACGGCAGGAGCGGCGAAGCGTGAGCGTCGCATCGATATTGTCCTTAATCCACAACAAGCCATCAAGCACCATCGGCCCGCAATCATCCATATCGACAAAATAAATATCAACCGTGGGGTTTTTATCGTCGTCCGGTGACCAGCGGTAAATATGATATTCACGCAGGTTGGTGGCACCAACAGGTTTGGGCCAGGTTTTACCGGGAGTTAGGCGGGATTTTTTGGGGAGAGTTAGTTCAACCATCTAATAAACCCTCGCTTTGGGCGCTATTTTCTTCTCATCGATACCATCGCTCAGCAGTTTAGTGCGAACCGGAGTATAAGACAGTTTCACCTTGCCCTTCTCGTTCACCCGGGCCAGCGTGTGCTTGCGCCAGTTTTTATCATCGCGGCCGGAAAATTTGCCGCCCGTATAATCTTCGCGCGCATGAGCGCCACGGCTTTCTTTGCGTGCCTCGGCACCATAGACCGTGGTGATGGCGCAGGCCATCAGGTTTTCCAGTTCAAGCGTTTCCACCAGATCGCTATTCCACACCATCGAGCGGTCAGAAACTTTAAGATCGCCCATTGCGGCCCAGTTTTCATCCATACGCCGACAACCCGATTCTAATGAAGCCTGCTCACGAAATACGGCCGCATCTTCCTGCATCGTGTGCTGCATGCGTCCCCGCAGGGTAGCAGTGGTGATAGAGCCGTTGGCATGGCGCAACTTGTCAAAGCGGGCAATTACAGCCTCACTGCGCTTTTCATCCGACAAAGGAATAGCGCTGTCGCGGTCAATGATTTTACCCGCGCGTATAGCAGCCGCGCGGCCAAATACCACCAGGTCGATCAGCGAATTGGAACCCAGCCGGTTGGCCCCGTGCACGGAGGCGCTGGCACATTCGCCAACTGCCATTAACCCTTCAACCTTGCGGTTGGGGTCTTTTACAGTGGGATTGAGCACCTCACCCCAATAGTTGGTGGGAATACCACCCATGTTATAATGGGCCGTGGGAATGACCGGTATCGGATCCCTGGTTAAATCCACGCCGGCGAATATTTTTGCAGATTCGGAAATCCCGGGCAGGCGTTCAGCCAGCACTTCAGGGTCAAGATGGTTGAGGTTCAGATAGATGTGGTCTTTTTTAGGACCAACGCCACGCCCTTCGCGTATTTCAAGCGTCATACAGCGCGACACTACATCGCGTGAAGCCAGATCCTTGGCAGAGGGTGCATAGCGCTCCATAAACCGCTCCCCTTCAGAATTGGTAAGATAGCCGCCTTCCCCCCGCGCCCCTTCGGTAATAAGTACACCGGCACCATAAACTCCGGTGGGGTGGAACTGAACAAATTCCATGTCCTGCAATGGAAGGCCGGCACGCGCCACCATGCCATTGCCATCACCAGTGCAGGTGTGTGCGGACGTGGCGGAAAAATAAGTTCGCCCGTAACCACCGGTGGCCAGCACCACCATTTTGGCATTAAAACGATGAATAGTGCCATCATCCAGGTTCCAGGCAATTACCCCCGTGCACCTGCCATCATCATCCATAAGCAAATCAAGGGCAAAATATTCAATGAAGAATTTCGCATTGTGTCGAAGCGACTGGCCATAGAGCGCATGCAAGATCGCGTGGCCGGTGCGATCAGCTACTGCGCAGGTGCGTTGCACCGGCGGCCCTTCGCCATAATTTTGCATATGCCCGCCAAACGGCCGCTGATAAATTTTGCCTTCTTCGTTGCGTGAAAACGGCACACCGTAATGCTCCAACTCATAAACCGCATCGGGTGCCTCGCGCACCATATATTCCATTGCATCATTATCGCCAAGCCAGTCTGACCCTTTGACCGTGTCATACATGTGCCACTGCCAGCTGTCCGGCGTCATATTTTGCAGACTGGCGGCAATGCCACCCTGGGCGGCAACCGTATGCGAGCGGGTTGGAAATACCTTGGTAATGCAGGCGGTTTTCAATCCCTGTTCCGCCATCCCAAGTGTCGCACGCAAACCCGCACCACCGGCCCCCACAACAATCACATCGTGATAATGGTCAATGAATTCGTATGATTTACTCATATCTTTTGTCTCATGTTATTTAGCCGGCAAGCCCGAGTTTCAAAACAGCAAATAAACTCAACGCTCCAACGAAAACAGAAAAAAACGTGTTGGCAATCAGCAGCATTAATTTGCGGTTTTCACCATGGATATAATCTTCGATAATAGTCTGCATTCCCAGTTTCATGTGAAAGATAGCTGAAACCATCACCAACGCCATCACCACAGCAACCAGCGGCTGGGAAAGGCGCTCTACAACCATTTCATAGGATTGGCCATAAAGTGAAACTACCTGCCAGATAAAAAAGAGGGTGAGTGGGACATTGGCAAGCGAAGTAAGCCCCATCAGCCGATAGTGTTCTGTGCCGTCTTTGGCAGAGCCAAGTCCACGAACTTTACTGAGTGGCGTACGCATAGGGTTACTTTCTACTTTTTTGTTTGTCAGTTAACTGCATAGCCAGCCAACCAAATGGCGATAGTAAGGAGGGCTGAACCCGCCAGGGTTGCCCAGGCTATTTTTTTAGAGGATTCCTTTTCAAATCCGTATCCCATCTCCCAGAACAGATGTTTGATACCACCCAGCAAATGCTGAATTAGCGCCCAGGTGAAACCAAACAATATCAGATGCCCAAAAATACTATTCATAAAAGCAGTGGCATAGTTGAAATAGACTTCACCGCTGGCAGCCGCAACCAGCCACCAGGCAATCAACAAAATACCAAAATAAAGACCAGCACCCGTGATGCGGTGAATGATCGAAACAACCATTGTCACAGGCGGCTTGTAGATTGTCAGATGAGGCGACAGCGGCCGCTTGCTTTCAATATCAGACATTTAACTGGTTTCCCTGATTGCAGTTTATGCAACTGCTTGTGCTAAACCATCACGTACAATCTTTATCCCTGACGGGTTTGAAATCAACTAAAAAAAGCAAATTCCTGCCTTATTTACCTACCAGCAACAAAAGCGGGTTTCAATGCAGACCAAAGGATGAGAAAATCAGCAATGCTTGAAATACTGTTCACCATCCTTCCGGTATTTATCATCATGGCTACCGGTTATGGCGCCGTGAAAATAGGCTATCTGAAATCCGAAATCTCCGACAGTTTAAACACAATCACCGTTCGGTTTGCTGTACCCGTATTGTTGTTTCGCGCTATTTATAATCTGGATTTCAAAGAAGCCATTCAATGGCCGATGCTGGCCGGTTTTTATCTTGGTGCGACTTTAAGTTTCGTCATTACAATCCTAATTGCGCGAGTGATTTTCAAACGCCGCCCCGGTGAAGCTGTTGCTGTCGGATTTTTTGCGTTGTTTTCCAACACCGTGCTGATTGTCGTCCCCCTTGCGGAGCGTGCATTTGGACCGGAAATTCTCCCGCTGGTTTTTGGCATCATCGCTTTCCACGCGCCCAGCCTGTATGCAATCGGCATGGTGACAATGGAATTTGCCCGCAGTGATGGGCGCTCTGTTGGTAAAACACTAAATGTTGCTGCGCGTTCGATATTCGCCAACCCCTTGATGATAGGCATATTACTGGGCGCATTTCTCAACCAGATTTCGCTGCCACTTCCCCTGCCCGTAACTGCCGCCATCGACATGATAGCCAATGCAGCAATTCCTATTGCACTGATTGGTATTGGTGCAGCCCTGACACGCTATAAAATCAAATCAGAAATGTCTGAAACCGCACTGGTCACCGTGATGTCGCTGATCATACACCCGGCCATTGCATTGTTTTTTACCCATTATCTGCTGGGACTGCCTCAACAGTTCGTACAAGCGGCGGTAATCATAGCTGCCATGCCGCCGGGGATGAATATTTACATATATGCCGTTATGTACAACCGCGCCGTGGCTCTTTCAGCTTCAGCTATCGTCGTGGCAACCTTCACCTCAATATTCACCCTGTTTGGCTGGCTGTGGCTGCTTTCAACCCTGTGGTAAGTCTAAAATTATTTCCAATCACGAATATCAACAAAATGTCCGGCGATTGCCGCTGCTGCCGCCATTGCCGGCGACACCAGATGAGTACGGCCTTTAAATCCCTGACGGCCTTCAAAATTTCGATTGGAAGTTGAAGCACAGCGCTCTTCGGGTGCCAGACGGTCATCATTCATTGCCAGACACATCGAGCAACCAGCCTCACGCCATTCAAAACCCGCATCAAGAAAAATCTTATCAAGCCCTTCGCGTTCAGCCTGCTCTTTGACAAGACCTGAACCCGGAACAACCAGCGCATTCACATGGTCGCTGATTTTCCTGCCTTCAACAACCTGTGCCGCCGCGCGCAAATCTTCTATGCGTCCGTTTGTGCATGAGCCGATAAAAGCACGGTCGATTTTGATATCTGTAATTTTCGTTCCAGCCGCCAGCCCCATATATTCAAGCGCACGTGATTTGGAACTTCTGACCGTCTCATCTTCAATCTGCCCGGGGTCAGGCACTACACCATCGATTGAAACCACATCTTCCGGTGAAGAACCCCAGGTAACCGTCGGCGGCAGACTTGCTGCATCAAGTTCAATTATTTTGTCGTAATGAGCACCTTCATCGCTATAAAGCGTTTTCCAATAGGCCAGAGCTTTTTCAAGTTCTTCGCCTTTTGGTGCTTTGGGTTTGCCTTTGATGTATTCAAACGTCTTTTCATCGGCCGCAATCAGACCCGCACGCGCACCCGCTTCAATCGACATATTGCAAACGGTCATCCGTCCTTCCATCGAAAGCGCTTCAATTGCTTCGCCGGCATATTCAATCACGTGACCGGTTCCGCCCGCCGTACCGATTTTGCCAATAATTGCCAGTATGATATCTTTGGCCGTCACCCCTTCAGGTCGCGTACCATTCACCCGCACCAGCATGTTTTTCGCTTTTTGCTGAATGAGCGTCTGCGTGGCCAGCACATGTTCAACTTCTGAAGTACCAATCCCATGAGCCAGCGCACCAAAAGCCCCGTGGGTGGAAGTGTGGCTGTCACCGCAAACAATCGTCATGCCTGGAAGCGTAAAGCCCTGTTCCGGCCCGATAATATGAACAACACCCTGACGCTTGTCATGTTCAGAAAAATATTCAATACCGAATTCTTTTGCATTGGCAGCCAATGCCTCAACCTGGATACGGCTTTCTTCGTTTTTGATGCCGTTCACCCGGTCCGGTGTAGTGGAAATATTATGGTCAACCACCGCCAGTGTTTTTTCCGGCGCGCGCACGGTGCGCCCGGCCATCCGCAACCCTTCGAAAGCCTGAGGCGATGTCACTTCGTGAACCAGATGGCGATCAATGTATAAAAGACAGGTCCCATCCGCCTCTTCATGCACCAGATGGTCATCCCAGATTTTGTCGTAAAGCGTTTTGGCCATGGTTTCTGCCTTGAGAAATTTGAGAAGGAATTACTGATACTTTGTAAAGGCCTGAATTGATTTCCACAACAAAAAAGCGGCCCAAAGGCCGCCTTTATAAATGCACTATAGAATAGAAAAACTATTCGCCGTCTTTTGGCGCATCGGCCTTAGATGCTTCCGGTGCAGATTCTGCAGCTTTTGCAGCCTCTGCCTCAGCTGCTTTAGTTGCAGCATCTTCAGCGGCCTTTTCCTTGGCCAGCGCTTGGGCAGAAGCAACTTTTTCGGCTTCCAGACGGGCTTTTTCTTCCAGCATTTCCTTGCGCACTTCATCATTCATGCGCTTGGCGCGGGTACCCGTATTTTCAACGATACGCGCTGATTTACCGCGACGATCGCGAAGGTAATACAATTTTGCACGGCGAACACGGCCACGGCGCACAACTTCAACATCTTCCACAAGCGGGGAATATATCGGGAAAATACGTTCCACACCCTCGCCATAGGAAATCTTGCGAACAGTGAAACTCTCGTTCAAACCACCGCCCTGACGTGCGATACAGACGCCTTCATAAGCCTGGATACGGGTGCGCGTACCCTCGGTTACACGTACCATCACACGAATGGTGTCGCCCGGCTCAAAATTTGGCAGTTTGCGCTTGGCATCAATTGCAGCGGTTTGCTCAGCTTCCAGCTGTTCAATAATATTCATCGTCTTAAACCTTGTACGTTGCGGCCAGTTTTCAGAGTTGTCTGACTTTGCCGTCAATCTTTGTTGTTGATTTGCAAATCAAGAGCGGCCTCAAATCATATATTCAACAGGGATATATTGCGGCAACCCGCTACCCTTTGCCGAAATTCCCATGACTAGGTCGGTAAAGTTGCTTTGTTTTTTCCGGTTTTCGGAAGAATTGCTGCGTTCTATAGGGGAAAAGACAGGTTTTGTCGACAGGCTCAGTCATCTTTTTTGTTATCCCCCGGAAATAAATCCGCCCGTCGCGCGCCTGTAATGCGTTCGGCCTCAAGGCGTTGCCAGTCTTTGACTTTACCATGGTTTCCCGATGTCAGAACCGGCGGGATTTCCCGGCCTTCAAACAATTGCGGCCGGGTATAATGGGGGTGTTCCAGCAGGCCTGATTCATGGCTCTCATGTTCACCGGATTGAGCATTGCCCATTACACCAGGAATGAGGCGAATAATGGCATCAAGCAGAACAATGGCAGCGGGTTCGCCACCCGATAAAACATAATCGCCAATCGAAACTTCCTGCAAATCCCTTGCCTCAATCACCCGCTCATCTACTCCCTCAAACCTGCCACACACAATCAGTGCGCCGGGGCCACAAGCCAGTTCCCTAACATAAGCCTGATCAAGCACCCGCCCCCGAGGGCTCATTAGCAGGCGCGGACGCCTGTCCTCGCTTTCACTAACATGGTCAATTGCCGCCGCCAGCACATCGGGTTTCAAGACCATACCTGCCCCACCGCCCGCAGGAGTATCGTCAACCTGTCGATGTTTGCCGGTGCCAAATTCACGCAACGCTATTGTTTCCAACTGCCAAAGGCCTTTGTCGAGCGCGCGCCCTGCAAGTGAGGAGCCCAGTGGACCAGGAAACATTTCCGGATAAAGCGTAATGATTGAGGCATGAAAGGGTTGGTTATTCATCATCGCGTTCGCTAATTTCATCGGGTTGAACGATGGTAACACGCCCGTTCGCAAAATCGACCAACGGGACATTGATTTTGGTAAATGCAAGAAACCAGGTATTTGCACCAAAGGAACCACCCGGGGTCTTTGGAGAAATTTCCAGCAGATCACCGGCACCAAAATTGGGAATGGCCTGAATGCGGCCTATCGTTTCATCGTGCTCATTGATAACGCTCATACCAATGAGATCACCGATGTAAAATTCATCCTCATCATTATTTTCAGGCAGGCGGTCGCGCTCGATGAATAATTCCATCCCGCGGGCATCTTCGGCATCTTCGCGCGACTGGATTTCTTTGAAACTTACTACCAGCACGTTTTTAGCACTACGGGATTTTATAACATTAAATGTACGATCGTCTTTGGTGGTGAGCGGCCCGTAGTCACCAAAGGCATGGGGGTCATGGGTAAACGAAGTCACCCGCACTTCCCCGCGCACCCCGTGAGGTGCGCCTATTTTAGCCAGCAGTACCGGGCTTTTTAAATTTTTCATTCACACAAGCTCCAACAAAAACGGGCGGCCATGGCCACCCGTTTTTATCATAAATTCAGCGACATCAATCAACCGGCAGCCAGTTTCTTTGCCAGTTCCTGATCGACTTTGGCGCGTGGTGGTTTGCCGTCTTTCATTTCCTGGGCCTGAATTTTCCATTCCTGGGATTCATGCTTTCCGGCAGCACCGATTTTTTCGGCAAAAGCTGCAAGGTCTTCATCGGACATCTCAAGGATTTGCGTCAGTTTTGACACCCCTTCGGCAATCATGGTTTCTGCGGTTTTGTCACCAACACCATCAAGCAGAACGACATTATCGACAAAAGGTGTCGCTTCTTCAGCAGGTGGCGCTTCTTCCGCAGCAGGCTCTTCGGCTGCAGGTTCTTCGGCAGGTACGGCTTCGGCTTGGGCCTTAGCTTCTGCCTCGGCCTCCTTGGCAGCAATCGCAGCGGCCTTGGCTTCTTCTTCAGCAGCAAGTGCAGCTTCAGCAGCGCCTTCAGCCTTGGCTTTTTTCTCTTCAATGCGCTCCAGGGCCTTTTTACCGGGCAGCGCTTTTTTCGGATTATTGCGCGGCTCACGTTTCATGATGCCCTGCTCATCCAGCAGGCGCAAAACACGGTCTGTGGGCAGAGCCCCTTTAGACAGCCAGTATTCGATGCGCTCTTTTTTCAGCACAACGCGTTCTGCATCCTTGGGCAAAAGCGGATTGAATGTGCCTAGTTTTTCGATGTAGCGACCATCACGCGGTGCACGCACATCAGCAGCAACGATATGATAGAAAGGTCGTTTTTTGGAACCCGCACGTGCGAGTCGTATTTTAGTGGCCATTAGTATTTCTCCTTGAATGTGAATGACAGTAATAATTTTGACGCACTATTTTCGCGCCTGTTCATGATGCCGGATAACTTCTGAAATAATGAAATTCAGAAGCTTTTCGGCAAAATCGGGATCGAGATCGGCCTGTTTAGCTAACGCTCTTAAACGCTCAACCTGTTCTTTCTCACGGCCCTTATCAGCGACGGGAAGTTTATTTTCCGCCTTGAACTGACCAACCTGTTTGGTGATGCGAAACCGTTCCGCAACAATGTGAATAAACGCCGCATCCATATTATCGATGGATTTACGAAGACGGGCCAGTTTTTGCTCTAGTGTTTCTTGGTTTATATTGCCGCTCATTTCTTTTTCCCCATGCCTGGAAGTTTCGGCATGCCGGGCATTCCGCCGCCCGGGCCTCCCATCTGACGGGTCATTTCTTCAAGTTGTTTGGGGTCCATTTTGGACATATCAGGCATGCCACCGCCGCCCATCATTTTACCCAAACCGCCACCAAGTCCGCCCATCAGACCACCAAGTCCGCCGCGCTTGCCCATTTTGCGCATCATGTCACCCATACCGCGATGCATTTTGAGCAACTTGTTGATTTCCTGCACAGATGTACCCGAACCCGCTGCAACGCGCTTTTTACGGCTGGCATTAAGCAACTTTGGTGCGGTGCGTTCTTTTTTGGTCATCGATGAGATAATCGCCTGTTGGCGTTTGAAGATGCTTTCATCAAGACCGGCTGCATCTATCTGCTTCTTCATTTTTCCCATGCCCGGCATCATGCTCATAATGCCGCCCATGCCGCCCATGTTCTGCATTTGCCCAAGCTGGTCTGAAAGGTCGTTTAAATCAAACTGGCCTTTCTGCATACGCTTGGCCATGGCGGCAGCTTTTTCCGCATCGATGGTTTCAGCAGCTTTTTCCACCAGGGAAACAACATCACCCATGCCCAAAATGCGATCAGCAATTCGGCCTGGATGAAAATCCTCAAGCGCTTCCATCTTCTCACCGGTACCAATCAGCTTGATTGGTTTGCCGGTAATTTCGCGCATAGAAAGTGCCGCACCACCGCGCCCGTCACCATCTATGCGAGTAAGTACGATGCCGGTAATACCCACACGACCATCAAAACTCTGGGCCAGATTAACCGCATCCTGACCGGTCAGCGCATCAGCCACCAGCAAAATTTCATGAGGATCGGCCGCAGTTTTGATGTCAGCCATTTCCACCATCAGCGGCTCGTCTATATGCGTGCGCCCGGCTGTATCAAGAATGATAACATCATAGCCACCAAGTTTACCGGCCTGGTGAGCACGTTTGGCAATTTCGACCGGTGACTGGCCTTCAATAACAGCAAGTGTTTCAACTCCAATTTGTTCACCCAGCTGGCGTAATTGCTCTTGCGCTGCGGGGCGCTTCACATCGAGTGAAGCCATCAGCACTTTTTTGCTTTGCTTTTCACTCAGCCGTTTGGCGATTTTTGCCGAGGTCGTGGTTTTACCCGAACCCTGCAGGCCAACCATCATAATGGCAACAGGGGCCGTCGCCGCCAGAGAAATGGTTTCCGCATCACTGCCAAGCATCGCCACCATTTCGTCGTGAACGATTTTCACCACCATCTGGCCCGGCGTCACCGACTTGACAACCTGCGCACCAACAGCCTTTTCACGTACACGCTCGGTGAAAGAACGCACCACTTCAAGCGCCACATCGGCTTCAATCAGCGCGCGGCGGATTTCACGCAGTGCTGCACCAACGTCTTTTTCCGACAGGGCACCACGGCGGGTAAGCCCGTCAAATATACCGCTTAAGCGTTCTGAAAGTGATTCAAACATTACGTTTCCTTATTTGACAAACCACAGACCAATATCACCCGGGGGCGCACCGCGCTGCCGGATGGTTTCTTTCAGGCTCTCTTTATACCTTTTCGGGTCCTGATCAGAATTGACACATGATTTTGTCAAGAATTGCAGCTGTTTAACCAGTGACAGGGTATTTTGTCAAGACTACAGATTACGCCCGCGCATCTGCTCCTTGAGCAGGGTAACCAGGCTAAGCGCGCTTTCAAGAATATTCGTTCCAGGCCCATAAATCGCCGCTACACCGGCTTCTTTCAGAAATTCATGATCCTGCACCGGAATAACACCACCGCAGATGACGATTTTGTCGGCGGCATTGAGGTTCGCCAACTCCTTGAGCAGCATCGGTGCCAGGGTTTTGTGGCCCGCCGCATGAGACGAGATGCCGACAACATCAACATTTTTACTGACCGCTAATTCTGCTGCCTCCTCAGGCGTTTGAAACAGTGGCCCAACAACAACATCATAGCCTAAATCTTCAAAGGCGGTAGCGATGACTTTGGCACCGCGGTCGTGACCGTCCTGACCGATTTTTGCCACCAGAATTTTTGGGGGCCGCCCCAGTTGTTTTTCCAGCGCATTTATCTGGCTGCGCACATCAGCGAAATGTTCATCATCTTCGAAGGAACTGCCATAGACACCGCTCACCATTTTTGGCTCGGCCTTGTGGCGACCCCAGGCCTGTTCAAGGGCAAAGGATATTTCTCCCACCGATGCGCGAGCCCGTGCCGCTTCAACGGCAATTTCCAGAATATTGCCCTCTCCCGTTTTTGCCACGCTGGTAAGTGCATCAAGCGCTGATTGGCAACGATTTTCATCGCGGGTTTTTCGCATACGATTAAGACGGGCAACCTGCGCTTCACGCACAGCGTGATTATCGATTTCCAGAATATCAAGTTCCTCTGGATGTTTTGGTCGATACTTATTGACGCCGACAATAACCGTTTCACCGCGATCAATCGCTGCCTGTTTTTGCGCTGAAGCTTCTTCAATGCGCAGTTTTGGCAAACCTTCCTCAACCGCTTTTGTCATGCCGCCATGGGCCTCAACTTCTTCCATTAGAAGCCATGCTTCATCGACCAGTTGTTTGGTGAGGCTTTCGACATAATAAGAACCCGCCAACGGGTCAATGACATCGGTGATGCCGGTTTCATGTTGCAAAATCAATTGCGTGTTGCGCGCAATGCGGGCGGAAAATTCTGTCGGCAGCGCATGAGCCTCATCAAAAGAATTAGTATGCAAAGACTGGGTGCCACCCAGCACTGCTGACATTGCCTCATAGGCCGTGCGGATAATATTATTATAAGGGTCCTGCTCCTGCAGCGACACGCCCGAAGTCTGGCAATGGGTGCGCAACATCGAGCTTTGTTCTTTTTGCGGGTTAAACTCGGCCATGATGCGCGTCCACAATAAGCGCGCTGCACGAAGTTTCGCCGCTTCAGCAAAAAAGTCCATTCCCATGCAAAAAAAGAATGATAGCCGCGGAGCAAAATCATCGACATTCATACCCTTTGCAAGTGCCGCGCGCACATATTCGCGCCCGTCGGCCAGCGTATAAGCAAGTTCCTGTACCAGCGTCGAACCGGCCTCCTGCATGTGATAACCGGAAATCGAAATTGAGTTAAATTTCGGCATTTCCTTTGCCGTATATTCTATAATATCAGCAACAATGCGCATTGAGGGCTCAGGAGGATAAATATAAGTATTGCGAACCATGAACTCTTTCAGCACATCGTTCTGGATGGTGCCCGAAAGCTGTTTGCGCGCCACGCCCTGTTCTTCACCCGCTACAATGAACGATGCCAGAATGGGGATAACCGCGCCGTTCATCGTCATTGAGACAGACATCTCGCCCAGCGGAATACCCTCAAACAGAATTTTCATATCTTCAACGCTGTCGATAGCAACGCCCGCCATGCCCACATCACCAACCACGCGCTCATGGTCTGAATCATAACCGCGATGGGTGGGTAAATCGAAAGCAATCGACAGGCCTTTTTGCCCCGCCTCTAATGCTTTACGATAAAATGCATTGGATTCTTCAGCCGTTGAAAATCCGGCATACTGACGTATCGTCCACGGCCTGCCCGTATACATGGTGGCACGCGGCCCGCGCGTATAGGGATTATCTCCAGGCATCGAGCCAAGGTGATCGATGTCATCCAGATCATCGGCGGTATAAAGCGGCTTGATGGTAAGGCCTGAGGTGGATTTTTTGCTCATGATGTTCTCATAATTAACCCATTAAACGCTGGATGGAAACCAGTCATAAGTCTGAGAATGACTGCCTTCATGATTATCCTTGCCCGGCTTTGTCAGATTTCCGCGTGGTGCAATATAAGAATCAATTCGCCTTTGCGGCGCTTCATGCCATTGGATATTGAATGCAGCGCGTACCGGGAAAAAATTCAAACTGCCATAGGGCAGATGGTCATGTATCCACCAGGCCATCGCTCGCCAGTCTGCGCCTTTTTCATAATGGTCAGCAAACCATGGTATAACGATGCAGGCTGTCGCTCCCATATGGCCGTTTTTATCACGCCTGTCCCAGATATGACTGGCAAAAGCAGATGTGTTTTTTTCACAGTTCATTTTATTATCATTGCCAAACCGGTTCACTTCACAGCAGCGATAAGAACCTCGAATAGCAATACAACCGAATTTTTCCCGCAACGGTTCGAGCAATTCGACACATAGTCTTGTGCCTGCTTCAATTGCCAGGTCGGGCTCATCGGGAATATTGGGAATGCCATAGAAGTTCGAAATTTCCGAATAAAGAAAATCCCGCATGAAAAAATGCTGCGACAAACGGGTGCGGCCTAGTTTTTCCAGGGCTTTGAGGGAAGCAGGTTTTTTCAGTTCGAAATTTCCTCTTGATTAAATCGTCATTCATTGTATATACATTATATATGAAAATGAAAACAATAAACTGGAATCTTCTTAAAAATGATTGGCTGAAACAGCATCGGGGTTACCAGTTTGAAGAAGTTCTGGAAGCGATTGATAACGGCTTGCTGCTGGCTGATCTGCCAAATCCCAGCGAAAACTTTCCAGAACAGCGAATTTTTGTTGTTGAGATTCGCGCATACGCAATCGTTGTACCTTATGTCGAAGACAAGGATTCATTCTTTTTAAAGACCATGTATGCAGATCGAAGGGCCACAAGAAAATACTTGAGAGGTTTGAAAAAATGAAAAAACGTAAAATAGTAATCGATCCTCCGTTTTATGATGAAGAAGAACGTAAGATATTTGAATCGATTGATTTTGATGTTGCAAGTGACATGGACTTCGAAACTCGCAAGATTGAAATGCAAAAAATCGCCCACAATGCAATGAACCCGCCCAAGGTGCAGATTTCAACACGGCTGGCAAAACACGACCTTTCGAGATTGAAAGCTATGGCAGTTGAAAAAGGTATTCCCTATCAGACTTTGCTTGGTTCAGTTATTCATCAATATGTGGAGGGACGGCTGAAGGAATTTTAAGCTGAGTGACAGCTATTGGTAATCTTCCCATCCTGGAAACACATCCTTGCTTGCCCCCCTTCCAGCATCAGAAAATCGGAGAAAATTTGTCAGGATAAATCCTGCCGTTAGTGCAGTGACAGCAAAAATTACTAAACCGCCTAGAATTCCAATTTGAGGAGTAGCAATATACAACAAAAGAAAAAATAGAAAGCCGTGACCA
>JAKISV010000193.1 GCA_021648425.1 Rhizobiaceae bacterium | reverse complement strand
GGTGAGCGAAAATGACAGCGCGTTTAGTATCAAGCTATTGTGAAGGGGAATGGGTGGCACCGGGGGCTGCTGGGAGCGAGATATTTTCGCCGCTTGATGGCGCGCTGATTGGTAGTTGCGGCGATGGTGACATCAATTTTGAGGAAATAGCGCATTTTGCCAGAACCCATGGTGGCAATGCCCTGCGCGCAATGACTTTCCATCAACGCGCCCACAGGCTGAAAGCTTTGGCCACCTACCTCAATGAGCGGCGTGAACAACTTTATGAACTTTCGTTTTTGACAGGCGCCACCTGGCGCGATGCGATGATTGATATTGATGGCGGCATTTCCACCTTGTTTGTCTATTCTTCAAAGGGACGGCGCGAGATGCCGGACAGCAAGATATACCGTGATGGCGGCATTGAACAATTGTCGCAAAGCGGTAATTTTCTTGGGCAGCATATCTGCACACCCAGACTTGGTGTGGGCGTACATATTAATGCTTTCAATTTTCCCGCCTGGGGAATGCTTGAGAAGATGGCACCCACTTTGCTGGCCGGTGTGCCGGCGATTGTTAAACCGGCTACACAAACCAGTTTCCTGACGCAAGCCTGTTTCGCCATGATGATTGAAAGTAAAATATTTCCACCTGGTTCAATACAATTGATTGCCGGGGGTATCGGTGATTTGTTTGATCATCTGGGCGCTCAAGATATTGTATCCTTCACCGGTTCTGCTCAAACGGCGGGTAAATTAAAAGGCCATGAAGCTTTCACCGTTGAAGGTGCGCGGTTTATGGCGGAGCAGGATTCACTCAATGCAACTGTTCTGGGCACTGATTGCACAGTTGAAAGTGAAGAATTCACCATGGCTGTTCGTGAAGTTGTGCGCGAAATGACAACCAAGGCCGGTCAGAAGTGCACAGCCATCAGACGCATAATCGTGCCGAGCAATCTCACTAAAGAGTTCTCAAAAGCGGTTACCGGGGAGTTAACCAGCATATCAGTGGGTGATCCTCGTAATAAAGAAACCCGTATGGGAGCGTTAGTGAGCCATCGTCAAAAAACGGATGTTCTGGCAAAAGCGCAAATGTTGGCTGAGGAGGCCGAACTGGTTTTTGGTGACCGTGAACAATTTTCGTCCCATGAGGGCGCCTATATGAGCCCGTTACTGTTTCACTGTTCTGATCCTGACAGCGCTACAAACATACACAGCGTTGAAGCGTTTGGCCCGGTGGCAACTATTATGCCTTATCGCGATACTGCCCATGCAATTGAGCTGGTAAATCGCGGAGGAGGGTCTCTGGTAGCCTCGATATTTACCAACGATAATAAACTGGCGCGTGAGTTTGTTGAGGGTGCTGCCGCCTGGCACGGGCGCCTATATTTTGCCAACCGCCACACCGGCAAAGAAGGCACCGGGCATGGTTCGCCTTTGCCCCATATGGTTCATGGCGGCCCGGGGCGTGCGGGAGGTGGTGAGGAACTGGGCGGAATTCGTGGTGTCATGCATTACATGCAGCGAACAGCAATTCAGGGCAATCCCGATTTGCTTGGAGCAATCACCGATAGCTGGGTTCGCGGTTCGCAGGAAATTCATCAGGGGCCCCATCCTTTCCGTATGCATTTTGGTGAATTGGAAATAGGCAAGACTTTCCGTTCTAAGTCACGCCAAATCACCCTTGAAGATATCGAGCATTTTGCTGAATTCACTGGCGATAATTTCTACGCCCACATGGACGAGGAGGCAGCCAGCGCCAATCCGTTTTTCCCCGGTCGTGTGGCTCATGGTTATTTGCTGTTATCGTTTGCCGCCGGACTTTTTGTTGATCCCGACCCGGGACCGGTTCTGGCAAATTATGGTCTGGATAATCTTCGTTTTCTCAAACCAGTTTCACCAGGAGATAGCATTTACGTCAGATTGAGCGCAAAGGAAAAAACCAACCGAAACGAGGAGTATGGCGAAGTTCTATGGGATGTGGAGTTATTCAACCAGGACGACGAACCGGTAGCCAGCTACAATTTGCTGACCATGAATGCCCATTGATATTGCGCATTGACGTGGAATCAAATTGAGGTTCTATTGAGCCTCTTTTAAACCATCCACAAACAGGCGCTCAATAAAATGGCTGGGATCACGATACTGGGTTTTGCTTATGTGCTCAGCCAGTTCTACCGCTCGTTTCTGGCAGTATTGACACCCTTATTAACCAGCGAACTGGGAATGAGCGAGAGCGACTTGTCGACCGCTTCTGGTGCCTGGTTTGCCACATTTGCTTTAGCGCAGTTTCCTGTTGGTATCTGGCTTGATAAATACGGACCACGCAGGACTGCATCGCTTATGCACGGGTTATTTGCCGCTGGCGGTGCATTGTTGTTTGCCACTGCTGAAGGCCCCATGCAGATTATTGCCGCCATGGCGGCAATCGGTATTGGCTGCGCACCCGTATTGATGGCCACCTATATTCTCTTTGCCAGGAATTACTCGATTGCGATGTTTGCTACCCTGGCCTCAACCTTTGTAGGTGTGGGTATGATAGGCAATGTGGCGGGGGCTGAACCTCTGGCAATTGCCGTTGAAGCATGGGGGTGGCGTGATGTGGCCTTTGGCCTGGCATTAATCTCACTGATTACCAGCATAGGTGTTTTTGCCATTGTCAAAGATCCGCCAGTTACCAAGCATTCGCAAAAGGGTAGCTTTCTTGAATTATTCAAAATTCGTCAGCTCTGGCCATTGTTTCCTCTGATTGCCGTAAGCTATGCAGTACCTGCCGGTATTCGTGGGCTTTGGGCGGGGCCTTATCTGGATCAGATATATGGGCTCGATATTTTGGCCATTGGCCGCATCGTACTTTATATTGCCCTGGCCCAGATTGTCGGCACCATAATGTACGGGCCAATGGACAGAATATTCAACACCCGAAAATGGGTGGCGATCGTCGCCAACAGCCTGGTGCTGGCCAGTTGTATCTGGCTGGCGCTAAATCCTGATGCTGCCTTGATAAGTGTCACACTGGCATTTGTCGGCATGGCGCTTTTTGGTTCTGCCTATGCGGTGCAGATGGCCCATGGCAAATCTTATTTTCCTGCCCATATGGTGGGTCGCGGACTGACATTGCTTAACTTTTTCTCCATTGGTGGCGTGGCAGTGATGCAGTTTGCCAGTGGTCTGGTGGTAGAAACATTCTCAGTTCCCCAAAACCCAACCGCCGGTTATAGTGCGTTATTCGCATTTTATGCCATAGTCATTGCGGCAGCCCTTGCCATCTATTTGTGGAGCAAAGATGCAAAACCACGTTAGGAGTGGCCGTGATCAAAAATATTACATTTTTTCTTGTAGTCGTGGTTTTGGCTCTGACAGGCAATGCAATTTCCCAGGTGCAAAATCCCTGGGAAAACTGGCAGAATAAACCTCAGAAAAATGACACATTTGTTGGCAAAATCTGGTCGGCAGGTGAGGGGGCATTTATATTGCCCTCAAAACTGGCGGAAGAACTGAAGGCAGCAAAATATGTATTGATTGGTGAAACCCATGATAATGCGGATCATCATCTTTTACAGGCCTGGCTGATTGAACAACTGGCTAAAGATCAAAAGCCCGCAATAGTCATGGAAATGATCAGCGAAGATCAGGCGCAGTCGCTTGAAGAATACATGTCCACGCCCGATGCAAATTCGACTGGACTTGGGCCTGCTCTTAACTGGCAGGACAGTGGATGGCCGCAGTGGAAATATTATCAGCCAATCGCCGATGTGGTGTTTAACCGTGGATTGTCATTATTTCCAGGCAATCCCGACAAGCTTTCTGTCAGAAATCTGGCACGCAATGGCATCAAAACCATCGAACCCTCCGAACAAAAACGTCTCGCCATGGATATTGCGATGACAAAAGAACTAAGTGAAGCGCTCAATCAGGAAATAATTAAATCTCACTGCAACCTGTTACCAGAAACAATGATTGCGCCAATGGTAAAAGTGCAACGTTTTCGCGATGGCAAACTGGCCCGTGCGCTTGTCGATGCATCGGAGGGGGCAAATGGCAAATCCAGGCAGGCAATCCTGATTACCGGCAGCGGACATGCGCGCAATGATCGCGCGGTGCCCTGGTATCTGGCGCGCCAGGACAGTGGTGGCAAGACCTTAACTGTGTTGCTGGTCGAAGCCGGGCATGGAGCAGAAAATATAGAAGATCTGATCACGACAGACCCGCAGGGAAAACCGGCTGCTGACTATTTCTGGTTTACGCCGCGTGTTGAACGCGAAGACCAGTGCGAACAACTACGCAAGCGTTTCAAAAAATAGTCGCAGTTTACGCCGGTTTTTACTTTTTTTTCAAATACCCTCTATTTAAAAAATCCTGTTCTACTCCACCAACCGCCGCGTTTTTTACCGTCTTTATCGTCTTTTTCCGAAGTGCTTTCCTGACTGGTAGTATCTTCGGGAGAAGTTTCGACTTTGGCAGCAACTACTTTTGTTTCACCCGATTGTTCGTCAGGTGAAATGTCATCTTTTGATTTAGATGCTGCACGTCTTCTTGTAGTGCGTCGTTTGGAACGTGGAGGTTCGTCTGGGGTGGCGGATTCTACATTTGCAGTTTTATCGCTATCCTCCACAGGCGCATCTTCTGCAACTACCGGTGTTTTAACTGCTTTGGCTTTGCGTGGCCGCGAGTTGCGCCCACGTGCTGTAGCCT
>JAKISV010000192.1 GCA_021648425.1 Rhizobiaceae bacterium | reverse complement strand
GAAAGCCTCGACAAAATCTCCTACAAATTGAATATTATCGATACCCATTTACCTTATGAAAAAGCGCGTCAACATTTTGATATAACTTCACTGGCCCAGGCCACCTGTGCCAGCGAGGATTTTTCAACCGCAATCCGCAAACGCATACTGGTCCGCCCAGTTGATTAAGTTGATTAATCGCCTCTCGCACCCTTGATATTGAAAGCACTTGATAAATGTCACGCAAGGTTACCCTTTCCACCATCGCCGGTCATCTGGATATTTCAACCGCAACCGTGTCCCTGGCCCTGCGCGACAGTCCGCTGATTGCCGATATCACCAAACAGCGTATTAAAACCGTTGCCCGTGATATGGGTTATATCTATAACCGCCGCGCCGCCGCCCTTCGCACCTCCAAATCAGGCATTGTCGGCGTGCTGGTTCATGAAGTCATGAACCCGTTTTTTGCAGAAATCCTGATTGCCATCGAAGACGAGCTGCGCCTGAATTCTAAAACATTCCTGTTGTGCAATCACCGTGATCAATTGGAAATTCAAACCAATTTTATTGATACCCTGATGCAGTTTGGAGCCGATGGCGTCATTATTTCCCCGGCAATCGGCACCACCGCTGATGATATCTGCAAAATTGAAGAGCACGCACTTCCCGTAGTGATGATTGCCCGTGGTGTTGACGGCGTTAAAGTTCCTGCTTTTCGTGGCGATGACAAAAAGGGAATATATATGGCAACACGCCACCTGCTTCGCGCCGGCCATCGCGATATCGCCTTCATTGGCGGAAGGCGCGAAACCTCTACCGGTCGAGATCGGCGCGCAGGGTATCTGGCAGCCCTTGAGGAAGTGCAAATTGCGCCGCGTCAGGAATTTCAAATGGGTTCGGAAACCACCCGAAAAGCCGGTTATCTTTGTATCAAAACCATGTTTAACAAGGGCATCAAACCCACCGCCATCGTCTGTTTCAATGACCTTGTCGCCATCGGCGTTATGGCAGGTTTGCGCGATATGGGTCTGGAGCCGGGTAAAGATGTATCGGTTACCGGCTATGATGATATTTCCGAAGCCGAAATCGCCGCACCTGCCTTGACCTCCGTCTGGAACGGCCAACAGGAAGTGGGCCAGCGCGCTGCACGCGCAATGATTGCCATTCTGGCCGGAGAAAACCCGCCCCGCGACCGTATTTTGATCGAACCCCAATTGCGCATCCGCGAATCAACTGGCTCAAATCCTCAAAAAACCGGTTAACTTTCTGTTAATCACAATTCGCCACACTGTTACCAGGTTTGCGCAATAGGGTTTTTTCATGAAAACAAGTTTGATTTTTCTTGGCGGATTGTCACTGGTATTTGCCGGGGTTCAAAACTTCAATGGCTCATCACCAGCAACTGTTGAGCCGGCTTCAATCTCATTTGCCAATATCAACGCCGAAAAAGTCGCCTGGAAACTGTCTATTTCCAACGCCTCAAATGAATGCATTGCCTCATTGGTTTCAGATGCCACAAAGACGATTGAAATCAACTCTGACACCAACTGTGCAACCGCCCTTCCCGGACTGGATAAAATTGCAACAATCCGCACCGATTCCAATGGCGACATTACGCTGTATAGCAAAGACGGCAGCAAGCTGGCACAATTTATCGAGTCCGAATCCTCAGTCCACGAATCAATTTGGCCGCAATATCCCTTGATGACATTAGCGCGTATCAACTAAGTCCCGCCTGATTTCCTCAAGCTTTTTGATCTGTCGCCCGTCTTCATCAAAATTTCCCGGCGACAACCAGGCTTCAAACGAAGCCTTGCAAAGCGGCCATTCACTATCGAGCATTGAAAACCAGGCCGTGTCACGGTTCTTGCCCTTCACTACCAATGCCTGGCGGTGAACTCCTTCTGCCTTCATGCCATAGCGAATTGCTGCACGTTTCGAAGGTTCATTGGCATCATTGCATTTCCATTCAAAACGCCGGTAGTCCAGTTCATCAAACACATATTTTGCAAACAGATAAAACGCTTCGCTAGTTGCCGGCGTTCGTGAAATCATCGCACTCCAGAATATGTGCCCTATTTCAGTTACCCCGTGGGCAGCATTTGTCCGCAGAAACGTCTGCCGTCCAGCCACTTTTCCACTGGTTTTATCAATTACCACAAAATAAAGCGGGTCTTTACTCGCCTGCGTCTTCGTAAGCCAAGGCTGAAATTCGTCTAAACTAACCGGCTGTGTCTCTGGCAGATAGCAGAACCTTTCACTGGCATCACTCATTGTAGATGCCTCATACAGGCCTGGCCCGTGACGCCGCGCATCCAGCGGTTCCAGCCGCACAAACTGCCCTTCAAGAATTTTCTTCTCAACCGGCTTTCTGCCGTTCCATTTTGATAAATCGCGCATTATATTTCATACCAGCATTGCAAAAAGGGCAGTTTCACTATGACCACAACCCCTCGCTCCATCAAGGCCTTTCAACGCATCGGCGAGGAAAACGCTCTGAGCATATTATCGCGATCAGTCGAACTTGCTTCCCAGGGCCGCGATATAATAAATTTGGGCGTTGGTCAGCCCGATTTTCAGACCCCCGCACATATCGTTGAAGCGGCCATCAAGGCCCTGCGCGATGGCCATCACGGCTATACCCCGGTCAGCGGAATACTGCCTTTGCGCGAGGCAGTTGCCCGGCGCACCCTCACCACCACCGGCATCGAAATATCACCCGATAATATCTTCATTATGCCCGGCGGAAAAGTCACCATGTTTGCTGCAATCATGATGATGGGCGAACCGGGCGCAGAAATATTATACCCGGACCCGGGCTTCCCCATTTACCGCTCGATGATTGAATTCACCGGCGCAAAACCCGTGCCCGTGCCCATTCACAAAGCCAACGATTTTTCATTTTCCGCAGAAGAAACCCTGTCACTGATTACCGACAAAACCCGCCTGCTCATCATCAATTCCCCCGGCAATCCCACCGGCGGCGTTGCCCCAAAAAGTGAAATTGAACTGCTGGTAAAGGGACTGGAAGCCCACCCGAATGTCGTAATTTTATCCGATGAAATCTACGACACTATTTTATACGACGGCCAAAAACACATCTCCCTGCTGCAATTTCCCTCTATTCGGGACCGCCTGATAATCCTCAATGGATGGTCAAAAACCTGGGCAATGACCGGTTGGCGCCTGGGCTGGTCGATCTGGCCTGATGACCTTTACGAAGACGTTCGAAAACTGGCGGTAAACGCCTGGTCCTGCGTTAATGCTCCCGCTCAATATGCAGCAATCGCCGCCATTGACGGCCCCCAGGACGACGTTAAAAAAATGCTGGCAGCTTTTGATACCCGTCGCAAAATCATCGTCGAGCGCTTAAACGCCCTGCCCGATGTCACCTGCACCATGCCCAAAGGCGCATTTTACGCGTTCCCTGACATTTCAGGGACCGGCTGGAAATCCAAAGAGCTGGCGACAATCCTGCTGGAAGAAATCGGCGTTGCTACAGTTGGAGGCCCGGATTTTGGCATTCTGGGCGAAGGTTATCTGCGATTATCCTATGCCAACTCCGTGGAAAATATCGAAAAAGCCGTTGAACGTATCGGTGACTTTTTAAGCCGGTAAATCATCCCCCATACCCATCCAGGGCCACCGCCTTTATCAGCGCAATACATTTGGCACCCCTGACCAGCGCTAAATCATCAGCCGCCTTGCGGGTAATACGCGAGCGCATTTGCTGTTCACCGATTTTCAGCCCGACCTCAATATGCGAAGGCCCTTTTTGTGCAAGTGAGATAATCTCACATTCAACCATATTCTGAATACTGGTGCCTTCAGGTTTTGACAAAGCCAGGGCAATATCATTGGCCTTAATGCGCAGTCGCACTTTTTGTCCGGCTTCCATCTGCGCAATCGGCAGATAAATATCCTGCCCTGCAACTTCAATTTTCGCCAATCCCATTAATTTATCAAATCCACTGCATACGCCCTTCAGCAGACTGCCCGCCTCCAGCCCGTCACCGGCACCGCGAAGTTCAACGTCTCCCAGCACATCTTCAATTGCACCGCACGCGCTTACTTTACCCTCTTCCAGCACCACCAGATAATCAGCCAGCCGTGTCACCTCATCAACTGAATGGGAAATATAAATCATTGGCAGATTGAATTCATCGCGCACCCCTTCAAGAAACGGTAAAATCTCCAGTTTGCGTTTGGTATCCAGTGCTGACAACGGTTCATCCAGCAATAACACCGAAGGGTCGCTCAATAACGCCCGGCCAATCGCCACCCGTTGTTTTTCACCACCCGAAAGTGTAGCAGGAGCGCGCATCAGCAGATGTTCAATCCCCAGCACCTCACACACCGCATCAAGCCCTAAAGAACCCTTGCGTCCACCTGCCCACTCACAATAGGTAAGATTGGTTTTGACACTAAAATGAGGAAACAGGTTCGCATCCTGAAAAACATATCCCACGCGGCGTTTGCGCGGTGGCAGGTTGATGTTTTTTACCGCACTAAAAAGCACCCGCTCGCCAATTTGAATTGTACCTTTTTGCGGCTTTTCAAGCCCGGCAATCATTCGCACCAGCGAAGTTTTACCCGAACCAGATGGGCCAAAAAGCGCCGTTATTTTTCCCGGCGCATCCAATTTTGCCTTCAGCTCAAATTCACCCAGCCGGGCTTCAACATCAACGCTAATCATT
>JAKISV010000009.1 GCA_021648425.1 Rhizobiaceae bacterium | reverse complement strand
GAATTTTAGCGAGCCTGCTGTTTCGTTTTCCGGCAGATATTCAAACAGATAAGTGTTGCAAAATTGAGAGAGTGCCTCTAGCGGACGTTTTTAACCTTAAGGTCCGGTAGCATATTCACCTTCACACTTTTCAACACAAATGTTAAAGAACCCATCTTTTTCAAATGCATCGGCGAATCGGTTGGCGCTTTCTTCAGAATCGATTTTTATGTTAAATCGTTCGGTTCCCAAAGGATATTCACACCGTGCTCGCCACTATTCTTTGTCATTCATGCTTAATCTCCAATGCTTTATGTCAAGCATACAGAAATTATATAGGAAAATCTTCGGTAAATTTCAAACTGATGCACCGTAACCTGGCGAATTGGCAACAATTGATGCGAGCGCACAGCTGGCTAATCGTGCGGCGGGTGCATCGGCGCGGCTGGTGAGCAAAACCGGCACGTTGCCACCCATTACAATGCCACCGGCACATCCGCCGCCCAGATATACCAGCGCCTTGAACAGGACATTGCCGGAGACAATGTCGGGGACCAGCACTGCGTCTGCGGCACCAGCGACAGGATTGTTTTTGATATTCTTGATTTTTGCAGCGCGTGCGGACAAAACCAAATCGAACGCCAGCGGGCCTGATACATCGCTGGTTGGCAGGTTGTCTTTCGCCCATCGGCAAAGTTCTGCTGCTTCAAGTGAAGAAGGCACCGTTTTGATTTCGCTTTCCGTTGCCGATAATATTGCAATGCGCGGGCGGTTAATTCCCGTTGCCCTGGCCAGCTTGTCGATATGAACCAGCAGCGCTTTTCTGGTTTCAATGGTGGGGGACACATTAACGGCGGCATCGGATATAATCAAAGGCTGGCCGCTTTCAGGCTCGCTGATATAAAACAGGTGATAAAACCGTTTTGCAATGCGAATGCCCACCTTGTGGCTTATCATGGCCTTCATGAATTCATCGGTGTGCAGATGGCCTTTCATGATGGAAGCTACCTTGCGCTCGCGGCCCAACAGGGCTGATGCGCGCGCGCATTGTTTTTCGCTTTCAGCCTCGATAATTTCAAAACCGGCAATATCCCAACCCAGTTCTTCAGCCTCTGCATTAATGCTGTTTTTATTACCGACAAAAACCGGCTCCAGAATTCCGGCTTCAAAGGCGTGATGGGCTGAGCGCATGGGCAGGGGAAAACCGGCGCTGGCAATTGCTGTTCGCGTTGGTTTGAACCTGGCCGCCAGTTCCAGCAGATGGGTCGGGCAGACCGGTTGAATATCGGTGACGAACGGGTTTTCGCTCATTGGGGCTGCATGTCGGCGGGGTCGATGCCTGCCACCTCCACCGGTGTAGTCATCGCATCACGGCGGAAGGGTTCGCCCAGTTCCTGATTGAGCAACACTTCGATAAAGGTGGTTTTGTTGTTGTTCATCTGGGTATCGATTGCTGTAGCAAGGGCAGCAGCTAATTCTTCAGAAGTGCGAACCTGTACGCCGATATTGCCACAGGCTTGCGCAATTTTGGCGTATTGCACGTGGTAATCGAGTTCGGTGCCAACGAAGTTGTCCTTATACCCGAGCGTGGTATTGCGCTTTTCTGCGCCCCACTGGTAATTGCGGAAAATCACCATGGTGATAGCAGGCCAGTCATCGCGGCCACAGGAGGTCATTTCATTCATTGAAATACCAAAGGCACCATCACCGGCAAAACCAACAACCGGTATATCGGGAGCTGCCATTTTTGCCCCGAGAATTGCCGGGAAGCCATATCCGCATGGGCCAAACAGTCCCGGTGCCAGATATTTTCGACCTTCTTCAAACATCGGGTAGGCATTGCCGATGGCGCAATTGTTGCCGATGTCGGAGGAAATGATTGCGTCTTTTGGCAGGGCTGATTGTATGGCACGCCAGGCGATGCGCGGAGACATCAGTTCGGGCGCCTTGTTGCGGCTGCGCTCGTTCCAGGTGGTGCCGGGGTCGTCTTCTTCATGGTCCATCGATGACAGGGTTTGCAGCCAGGCGGATTTTGTTTGGTGGATGAAGGCTTCGCGCTCCTTGCGCCCGGCTTCTCCCGCCGTCGATGACAATTGTGCTAAAATCTGTTCAGCCACCAATTTTGCATCGCCCTGGATACCCACAGCGATTTTCTTGGTAATGCCAATGCGGTCGGAATTGATATCAACCTGAATGATTTTTGCCGCTTTGGGCCAATAGTCAATGCCATAGCCCGGCAGGGTGGAAAACGGATTGAGCCGTGTTCCCAGCGCCAGCACCACATCGGCTTTGGCGATAATTTCCATGGCGGCTTTTGAACCGTTATAACCCAGCGGTCCGCAGGCCAGCGGATGGCTTCCGGGGAAGGCATCATTGTGCTGATAGCCGCAACATACCGGCGCTCCCAGACGCTCTGCCAGTAGTTTTGATGCTTCAATCGCGCCACCGATGACAACACCGGCACCATTGAGAATAACCGGGAATTTAGCATCTGAAAGTAATCCTGCCGCTTCCCTGATCGCATTTGCACCACCTGCCGGCAATTCCAACTGTACACGTTGCGGCAGTTCAATATCGATTATCTGCGTCCACATATCACGTGGAATATTTATCTGTGCGGGCGCACATCCGCGCCAGGATTTTTCAATCACCCGGTTTAACACTTCAACCATGCGGGAAGGATCGCGCACCTCCTCCTGATAACAAACCATGTCGTGAAACAGGTTCATCTGGGGAATTTCCTGAAACCCGCCCTGGCCTATTGTTTTGTTGGCCGCCTGCGGCGTTACCAGCAACATTGGCGTGTGATTCCAGTAGGCGGTTTTGATTGGTGTTACAAAATTGGTAATGCCCGGACCGTTTTGAGCAATACACATCGCCATCTTGCCTGACACCCGGGTGAAGCCATCGGCCATCATTCCCGCATTGACCTCATGGGCGCAATCCCAGAATTTGATGCCGGCTTTGGGGAAAAGGTCTGAAATCGGCATGAAAGCTGAACCGATAATACCAAACGCATTATCGATGCCGTGCATTTGCAGAACTTTCACAAATGCTTCTTCCGTTGTCATTTTCATGTAATTTCCCCTGCCTGGATTAAACCTTGTTTTTAGCGAAGCATTTGATGGGGGTGCAGGCAATAGGAAAGTGCTGCCCTAATCCACAACATCGGCAAATTTGTCACAGGAGCTTAAGGCAGGGCTTCTTGATCATATTATAATATTCTTCTATATGAATGTTTCTATTGGAGGATAGTATATCTATGAACGCCGATGTCAGAGGACTGGATACTTCACCACACGTATCAGATGAGGTTCGCAAGACCACTTGTTATATGTGTGCGTGTCGCTGTGGCATCAATGTGCATATTCGCAAGGATGAGAACGGCGTTGATAAAGTTCGTTATATCGAGGGCAATCGCGATCATCCGATAAACAAGGGCGTATTATGCGCCAAGGGTTCCGCCGGCATCATGCAGCACTATTCGCCGGCGCGTTTGCGTAAACCCATGTTGCGGGTGGGCGAACGCGGCAAGGGTGAATTCAAAGAAATCGAATGGGACGAGGCGATGGAACTCGCCACCAAATGGCTTGGTGATGTGCGCGCCAAAGACCCCAAAAAGCTCGCCTACTTCACCGGACGCGATCAAAGCCAGTGCCTGAACGGGTTTTGGGCGCAGCAATATGGCACCCAGAACTTCGCCTCCCATGGCGGTTTTTGCTCGGTCAATATGGCGGCGGGCGGCATCTATACATTCGGCGGAGCGTTCTGGGAATTTGGCGCGCCGGACTGGGACAAGACAGAGTTGTTCATGCTGTTTGGTGTGGCGGAAGATCACGATTCCAATCCGATCAAGCTGGGACTGGCAAAACTGAAAGAACGCGGCGTCAAAGTGATTGGCGTCAACCCGGTGCGTACCGGTTATAACGCCATTGCTGACGAATGGGTGGGAATTACACCTGGAACAGACGGGTTGTTTATTCTGTCGCTTGTGCATGAACTGTTCAAGATGGGCAAAATCGACGTCGACTATCTCATCCGATATACCAATGCGCCCTGGCTGGTAATCGATGATGAAGACGCGCCTAATCACGGTTTGATTGCGCGACTTCCTGATGACCGGCGACTGGTATTGGATCGCAACACCGGCAAGGTTGTTCCATTTGATACCAAGGGAGTTAAGCCCGCGTTGAAGGGTTTTGCAAAAACCCCCGAAGGCCAGAATGCTGTGCCGGTATTTGAGCTGATGGCGCGCAAATATCTTGATGATAAATATGAGCCGGAAAACGTTGCTGAACGCACCGGCGTTCCCGCTGAACAAATTCGTCGCATTGCCCGCGAGCTGGCTGAAGCGGCTTTTGAAAAAGAAATCACCATTGATCAGGAATGGATTGACCTTAAGGGTGAAAAACATTCGAAGATGATCGGTCGCCCGGTGGCTATTCATGCCATGCGCGGCATCTCCGCTCATTCCAATGGCTTTCAGACCTGCCGCGCTTTGCATATGTTGCAGATAATTTTAGGCTCAATCGATTGCCCCGGCGGTTACCGCTTCAAGCCGCCCTATCCAAAACCGATGAAGGCTCAGCCTCAGCCCCATGGCGGCTCAATACCCAATATGCCACTGGCTGGACCCGTACTTGGTCTGCCGCGTGGACCAAAAGACCTGCTGCTGGAAAAAGACGGCACCGCCAAACGCATCGACAAGGCCTATAGCTGGGACGCACCGCTGGCTGTTCATGGCATGATGCATATGGTGATATCCAATGCCTTCAACAAAGACCCCTACGGCATTGATGTGTTGTTCATGTATATGGCGAATATGGCCTGGAACTCGTCAATGAACACCTCCGGCACCATGAAAATGCTGTCGGCAAAAGATGATGATGGTGAATATGTCATTCCCAAAATCATTTATAGCGATGCCTATAATTCCGAGATGGTGTCTTATGCCGATCTGGTATTGCCCGACACTACCTATCTGGAACGCCATGATGTTGTATCGTTGTTGGGACGCCCGATTTCTGAACCTGATGCGATTGCCGATGCAGTGCGCTGGCCGGTGGTAGACAGTGCGACCCAGCTGGATGGCGAAGGTAAAAAACGTGATGTGCGTGGATTTCAATCCGTAGTGATTGATCTGGGCGGGCGGCTGAAACTGCCAGGCTTCGTCAATGAGGACGGCACGCCAAAATTCAAGGATTATGCCGACTATATCACCAATCACGAACGTACCCATGAAGTGGGGCCGCTATCAGGATTTCGCGGTAAAAAAGGCAACAAGACGGGCCGCGGCGCACCAAACCCTGATCAGATCCAGCGCTATATCGAAAATGGTGGTTTTTTCATACATCACATTCCGCTGAAGGCGCAATATTTCAAACATGCCAACCGACACTGGCATGATTGGGCGATTGAAAAAGGTATTCAGGATCACGTTACTGAAAACATCTTCCGGCTTTATCTGGAGCCCCTGCGCAAATTTCAACTGTGTGCGGAAGGTAAACTTGAACCAACGCCGCCCGAAAGCCATCCCCAGCGCATCAAGGATTGTTTCAATCCTCTGCCCGACTGGTATGAACCGTTTGAAGGCGCGGGCATTGACCCGAAGGAATATCCCTATAATGCGCTGACCCAGCGCCCGGCGGCGATGTATCATTCCTGGGGTTCGCAAAATGCCTGGTTGCGCCAGATACACGGTTCCAACCCGATGTATGTGCCCGGTAAAATCTGTAAAGAAGCCGGACTGGAAGACGGGGACTGGGCCTGGGTATCATCTCATCACGGCAAAATTAAAGTGCAGATCAAACGCATGGAAGCGGTCAATGCCAATACCATGTGGACCTGGAATGCCATTGGCAAGCGTTCAGGGGCGTGGAATCTTTCCCCCGATGCGCCGGAAGCCAAAAAGGGGTTTTTGCTCAACCATCTTATTCACGAGCTATTACCACCAAAATCAGATGGCATGCGCTGGTCAAATTCTGATCCGATTACCGGCCAGGCAGCATGGTTTGATTTGCGGGTAAAGATCGAAAAGGCTGAACCTGGTGATGAGGTAACGCAACCTCAGTTTGAACCGCAAAAATCAGGCATCGAAAAAACCGTTACCAATGTTGAATACGGCAAGGAGTGGACCAAATGACCACCCTGCCGTCTTCGACGGATAAAAAACTTGGCCTGGTTATCGACCTTGATACCTGTGTGGGTTGTCATGCTTGTGTAGTGAACTGCAAGGAATGGAACACCGGCGGCTATGGCGAGCCGCTTGGTGATAAGGATGCCTATGGGGCCGAGCCGGTGGGCGCGTGGCTCAACCGCATTCATACGTTCGAAGTGCAGCCGGACAATGCGCCTGCATCGATCGTGCATTTTCCAAAATCCTGCCTGCATTGTGAAGATGCGCCGTGCGTTACCGTATGCCCAACGGGTGCCAGCTACAAACGCAGTGAAGATGGCATTGTGCTGGTGGATGAAGACAAATGCATGGGGTGCGGGTTGTGCGCCTGGGCCTGTCCTTATGGTGCGCGGGAAATGGACCCGGTGGCTAATGTGATGAAAAAATGCACGCTTTGTGTCGATCGTATTTATAATGAAAACCTGCCGGAGGAAGATCGTATTCCAGCTTGCGTCAGAACCTGCCCGGCAAAAGCACGTCATTTTGGCGACCTGGGGGATCCTGGTTCCGATGTCTCCAAACTGGTGGCTGAGCGCGGCGGGTTTGATCTGATGCCGGAAATGGGGACCAGGCCGGTTAATCAATATCTGCCACCGCGCAAAAAAACCCGTCCCGATACAGTTGTTGCACAACATGAAAACCAAAAAGTCAAGGCGCAAGGCTTTCTTGGCTGGCTTGATAACGCGCTTGAGCAGTTAGGATAAACAATATGCATCCGGCAATATCAGTAATTTTATTCAGTGTTTTATCGGGTGCGGGATTTGGCATGCTGGCAATTATCGGGCTGGATTTTCCTTTTCGTGACAATCCTGCAAATGTTTTTGTCATCAGTTTTGTCGGCGTTGGTTTGGCGGTTGCCGGACTGGTGTCTTCAACTTTTCACCTGGGTCGCCCGGCAAAAGCCTGGCGCGCCTTTTCGCAATGGCGCTCCTCCTGGCTGTCTCGTGAAGGCATCGCTGCGGTGGCAACCTTATTGCTTTATGGCATCTATGCCTTGTGGTGGATGATTGAAGGTGAGCGGTTGGCATGGTTGGGTGCGCTGGTTACCATCGGCAGCGTACTGACGGTATTCACCACCTCAATGATTTATGCACAGATGAAAACCGTTCCACACTGGAATACGAAGTTTACACCAGTCGTCTATCTGGCGTTCTCGCTTTGCACAGGTTTTCTGCTGGCAGCAGGCTTTGGCATTAATAATGCCTATGGCGGAAATTCCGTTGTAATCGTGGCGATAGCTGCCTTGCTCACCGCCTGGGCGGCAAAAACGTTCTGGTGGCAGCGGGCGAAAAAAAGCAGCCTGGCCAATTCCACATCATCAACAGCAACGGCTACCGGTCTTGGTAAAATAGGCAAAGTGAGATTGCTGGAACGACCGCATACGGGGCCAAATTACCTGACTAAAGAAATGGTGCACATTATTGGCCGCAAACACGCTTCGCGCCTGCGCCAGATTGCGATGGTTATCGGCGGGCTGCTGCCACTGGCCATTGTCCTGCTGATATTCATTGGCCTGTTGCCGCAGGGCGCGATGGCAGCCGCAGCGCTGGCGATGATAATTGGCCTGTTTGCCGAGCGCTGGCTGTTTTTTGCGGAAGCCGAGCATTCGGTTTCGCTTTATTATTAAAGCGCCTGCTCCAGATCGGCGATAATGTCGCTGACATCTTCAATGCCAATTGACAGCCGCACCACCTGCGGACCTGCGCCAGCCTGGGTTTTTTGCTCATCGCTCAGTTGTTTGTGAGTGGTTGAAGCCGGGTGGATGATCAGGCTTTTGGTATCGCCAATATTGGCCAGGTGTGAAAACAGATTGACGTTTGAAACCAGCGCAATACCTGCTTCATAACCACCTTTAAGCCCCAGGGTTAAAACCGCTCCGGCACCTTTGGGCATGTATTTTTGTTGCAGGGTGTGGCTGGGGTCGCTTGCAAGACCGGCATAACGCACCCATTCGACTTTATCGTGATTTTCCAGATATTTCGCCACCTCAAGCGCATTGTCACAATGTTTGCGCATGCGCAGCGGCAGGGTTTCTATACCGGTAATAATCGAAAACGAGTTAAACGGTGAAATTGCCGCCCCCAGATCGCGCAGGCCTAAAACACGGCAGGCAATGGCAAAGCCGAAATTGCCGAATGTCTCATGGATGACGATGCCGTTATATTCCGGGCGCGGCTCGGTGAGGAATGGATATTTACCGCTCTTGGTCCAGTCAAATTTGCCGCCATCAACAATGATGCCGCCCATGGAATTGCCGTGACCGCCGAGGAATTTGGTGAGTGAGTGAACAACAATATCGGCTCCGTATTCAAACGGGCGGCAAAGATAGGGTGTTGCCAGCGTATTGTCGACAATCAGCGGCACGCCTGCTTTATTGGCAACGGCTGCAATGGCTTCAATATCAGTGACAATGCCACCGGGATTAGCCAGGCTTTCGATAAAAATGGCTTTGGTCTTATCGCTGAGGGCCGCTTCAAAGGAACCCGGATCATCGGGGTCGGCCCAGACTACATTCCAGCCGAAGCTTTTGAATGCATGGTTAAACTGATTGATTGAGCCACCATAAAGTTTGGTGGAAGCAATAAATTCATCACCCGGCATCATCAGTGTGTGAAACACGCCCAATTGTGCGGCGTGGCCGGAAGCCACTGCCAGCGCAGCTGTTCCGCCTTCAAGGGTGGCAACGCGCTCTTCAAGCACAGCTGTTGTGGGGTTGGTGATGCGGGTATAGATATTGCCAAAGGCCTGCAGGCCGAACAAAGATGCTGCCTGCTCGACATCGTCAAATACAAAGCTGGTGGTTTGATAAATTGGTGTGGCGCGTGCTCCGGTGGCGGGATCAGGTACTGCACCGGCATGGACAGCAAGGGTTGAGAATTCTGGCGTTTTGTCACTCATCGAATAATTTTCCTCAATAGAATACGGCAAAAAAGGAAGATTGCAGGATAATGTGCCAATAGCAAAGAATGGTTTGCCAATTTTTGTTTAAATTGTGAAAGAAATCTTCAATCGGGGATGAATCAGCGCAAGTAAGAAGCGCTTAGCTACCAAGTTCTTCCAGCAGTGCTTTTGCCTTGCCCAATTGCTCTTCTCCAAGTTCGCGATATTGTGCATGGCTGGCATCGCGGAATATCTCGCAGGCCGCACTGATATCCTCAACAGCAAGCCGTGACACAGCCTGGTCTTTTGCCCGCTCAGCCAGAGCCATGCGCGCCACGCCCAGATTGGCCATTGTCATTGCACAGCCCATCGGCATTTTGTCTCGGGTCCATTCTTCCAGTGCATTTTTATAGGCGGCAACTGCCTGTTCGAGCAACGGTGTTCCTTCCTGCCGCTCGGCCAGTTTTTGCAATGCTGCACCCAGATTATTCTGGGTCATCGCCCAGTCTTTTGGCACAAGTTCGCGCTTGCGAACTTTCAGCGCATTTTTAAATGCAGCCACAGATTTTTCCAGGGTGCGCGAGCCACTTTGGCGCTCTCCTTGAACCCGCAGCACCGTGCCAAGATTATTCAGCGTAGTTGCCCATTTCAGGGGTACGCGTGACTGCGTCCATTCCTCCAGCACTTTTTTATAGGCAGCAACCGATTTAGCCAGCAAGCGGGTTCCCTTTTGGCGCTGCCCCAACGTATGCAATGCGGCTCCAAGATTATTCTGGGTCGTGGCCCATTCATCAGGTGTATTATCCCTGGTCCGCTCTTCAAGTGCCAGTTCAAATGCAGTAATGGATTTTTCAAGCATTGGCTCATTGCCCTGGCGCTGACCAAGCACGCCATAGGCATTGCCAAGATTATTCTGGGTGGTTGCCCATTCAAGTGGTGCTTTCTGGCGGCTCAATGCGCCCAGGGCTTCTTCATATGCGCCAATAGAGCTTTCCAGCAACTGGGTGCCACGATGACGCTGCCCTAAAATTCCCAGCACATTGCCAAGACTGCTCAGGGTTAATCCCCAGTCGTCGGGCCGTTCATTTTTGGGAGCGAGATCCAGAACCGTGTTCTCCAGCAAATCAATTGCCTGCTCCATTGCTTCAATATTGCGAAATTGTTGACCATATTCGATTAACAGCGATGCCCGCCTGTATTGGTGCAACCATTGGCCTGCGACATCGAGGCCAGGCTCGCGCGCTGCTTTTATACAATGCTCAATTTCCAGCATGAAGTCTTCAGCACTTTTAACTTCATTGCGTGATTCTGGTATATCCATAACGGTTCAATTCACACTGAATGTTGCAAAGATGGGAATGTTGCAAAGTTGGGAATAATGTACGATTTAAGGGTCAGGTAATAGCGTCAATGGAATTGCGTTGGCAAGTCCGGCAGATTGTTTTCTGCTCGCTAAAAAAAGATTGAGGGCGGAGAATATCCCCGCCCTGCAATAATTTGGGATCAATCAACTATGTGATAGACGGGAGCCTTTTCCATGGTCCATTCACCGGTTTTGCGATCACGCTGGGACAAGGTAAGGCAATGCCAGTTTTCGTCATCCAGTTTCATGTGGTCGCCACGGTAATAGTAGCCCGGCCAGCGGGTTTCTTTGCGGAACAAGGTATGTTGCGCCACCGATTGCGATGTGCGCAACCGATGTTTCAGTTCCCAGGCACGCATCAGTTCATGGTTGTTTTCTGCGCCAATATGATCCAGATCCTCTTCCAGAATATCGAGTAATTCAATACACCGGGTGAGCAATGGCTCATTGGTCATATAGTTGACGCCGATACCGCCACAATATTCATCCATGAGTTTTTCAAGCCGCTGCAGACCGTGAAGTGGCAACAGATAACTTGGCGAAACCGTACCAGCAGTAATCTCGTTGCGACCTACCGCATAGTTTTCGAGTGGCTTGAAGATTTCTTCTTTCAAGTCTTCATATTGCTTCTCGGAAACTTCGATCTTGTCGGTTTTCAGATCGCGGATATATTTAACTGCCGCCTTTGCAGCCAACCGGCCTTCAGTAAACGAACCGGAGGAGAATGCATGGGCTGTGCCGCCAAGGGTATCACCTGCACCAAACAGACCATCAACGGTCAGCATGCGGTTATAGCCCCACTGATATTCATCGGGTGCGATATCTTCGGGTCCACTGGCCCAGGCACCTGAACAGGTGGCGTGCGATCCCATGACATAGGGTTCAGAGGTGGTCAGCTCGGGATTGGTATATTTGGGGTCGATATTTTGTGATGCCCAAACAACAGCCTGACCAACGGTCATGCCGAGGAAGTTTTCCCAGCCCACTTCCTCCAGATGGGGGTCCTGGAAGGCTTCTTTGGTAACCATATGGATTGGACCGCGACCGGCGGCCACTTCCTTGATGAAGGCATGGTTGCGCAAACAGGTTGGGCGCGGTTCGTGATCAATATAATCACCGACCATTCCCTTCAGCTCGTCATACCATTTTGATTCATATTCTTCGCCATAGGCATTTTGCGTATAGGTTTTCAGGTGAAGGAAATATGCACCAACCGGGCCATAACCATCCTTAAAGCGCGCCAGCACGATACGGTTTTCCATCTGGGTCATCTTGGCGCCTGCATCAATACACAAAGCGTAAGCGGAACCCGAGCTCCACGGCGCATACCAGGTACGGCCCATGCCTTCACCCACTGAGCGTGGTTTGAAGATATGCGAAGCGCCACCAGAAGCGACAATAACCGCTTTGGCGCGGAACACATGATAATCGCCGGTGCGCACGTTAAATCCAACGGCTCCGCCAATACGGTTTTCCTTGCTGTCATCCATCAAAAGGTGGGTAATCATGATGCGGTTATAAATCTTGTCCGCTGATTTGCGTGCTGCTTCTGCGACAATCGGTTTATAGCTTTCACCGTGAATCATGATCTGCCATTTGCCTTCACGAAGATACCTGCCGGTTTCTTCATTCTTCATCAGTGGCAGGCCCCACTCTTCAAACTTGTGAACAGCAGAATCCACATGACGCGCCATATCAAAAGCCAGATCTTCACGCACCATGCCCATCAGGTCATTGCGCGCATAACGCACATGGTCTTCGGGATTGTTCTCGTCCCACTGGGTGCCCATGTAGCAGTTGATCGCATAAAGGCCCTGGGCAACAGCGCCGGAACGATCGATATTGGCTTTTTCAGCGATAACAATTTTCAGATCACGGCCCCAATAGCGCGCTTCATAAGCTGCACCTGTGCCGCCCATACCGCCGCCAACTACGAGGATATCGCAATCCTCAAATACTGTTTTAACCTTGCTCATCAGTAATATACCCCTTGCTTAAGCTGACCTTTTTTCAAAGTCCGAACACCGCCTTCATAGCCCAGAACATCGGGTTCATAACAAAGCTCCTGTGTGTCGAGCGCGTCTGGCTCGGGAACCGGAAGGGTGGCCAAATCTTCAATGGCTTCTCCCCAGGGTTTGGTGGTGATTGGTGACAGGAAGTTTTTCTCACGCCCGTCACGAAATTTGATTTTCCAGGCGATGGTGCCTTTTTCTTCCTCGCGCAGCACCCGAACGGAGTGTCCAAGCGGAGCAAAATCGGCGTAACCGCGCACATCGATGGCGTTTTGCGGGCAGGCCTTTACGCAGGAATAACATTCCCAACACATATTGGGCTCCATATTGTAGGCACGTCGCGTTGTCTTATCAATGTGCATGATATCGGACGGGCAAATGTCGACACAATGGCCACAACCGTCGCACTTGGTCATATAGACAAATGTTGGCATTTAGATTTCCCTTTGATGGTTGGAATCGATGAACAGCAAAGCCGATGATCGATCAGGATTTATGTGTTGTCAGCAAAATTCAATAGTTACGGGGTCTGAGCCTTTTGATGCCAAGACCAAATTTCTTAGGCCGATCAGCTGGTTCCGGCAGATTGTCCCTTGAGCCGTCTGCTATAACGATACGCTTTTGGTAGGCGGCGGCCGGCTTGAAAAACATGTGGGCAAATTTGGACCACAAAACTGTGCCGAATAAAACCGTGCTGGAAATCAGGAACAGGGCCAGAAACACAATTGTAATGAAACCGGCGCCGGTGAACTGCAAGAATGACCAGATCAATGCGAATGTTGCCATTGCCAACAAAGAAAGCTGGAACAGATCAGCGCGTATAATCCGGTACCAGGGGTTGCCTTCGGCTGTCACGTCAACACGAATGGCAAACCAGAACCAGTAACCACCGACACAAAGCATGATTGCTCCCAAATGCCACAGCAATGGCCAAATGACGGGGGTTAAAGAACCCGGTGCCAGATAGCCAAACACCATAATGGCGCTGGTTGCGACAAACAGCACAAAACCGTACATGGTGAGCAGATGGGCTATTCTGCGGTTCGCATGGCAGAATTCAGCCGAAGTCAGAATATCCGATGCAACGGTGCTGGCAGCAATCGACATTTTATCGCCGCTACTCAGTGTTTTGGTGGCATTGGCTTTGGCCTTTTTTGAATTCTCAAAAAAGTATTTGGCGCTTTTTTTGTGTAAAGTGTCCAATAATGTGCCGCCAACAACCAGTATAAACATCGCAACGACGTAAATCTGCATAATGGTGGGTGAAATTATCTCCGTAAGTGCGGAGAAAGGGTTTTCAGTGATCATAAATCCTGAACTCCTTCATATCAGGTTTGTTGCCATGCTGTTTTGCAAACAACAGAATACGATTAAATATCTGGCGCGTCTATAGATATGATTATAAGAATGTGTAAATAACAAAACTAAATGTCGCATGCCATTACAGGGTCAATTTCACCACACGAAGTAATGGCGCACATTCACAAACAGAAACAAGCCACCATGATCATCGCCCAGATTTGCGACACACATATTTCACTGCCACAGCCCGAAGCAAGCGATCGTCTGCGCGATCTGGAAATGGCTGTGGAGGAAATTAATGCCCTTGTCGCGTTACCGGATGTAGTTGTGCATGCGGGTGATATTGCCCACGAGGGAAAGCTGGAAGAATACCGCGCGGCGAAGGATATAATAAGCCAGCTGAAAATGCCGGTATTTGCCATTCCTGGAAATAAAGACCGGCGTGGCCCTATGGAGCAGGTATTTTGCGGACAAATTGGTCCGCGTCTTTGTACTGATTATATCCAGTATGCAGTTGACGATTTTCCGGTTCGCCTGATTATGCTCGATACGCTGGATGAAAACGGCAGGCTGGGTATGCTGTGCAAAAGCCGGTTGGAAAATTTCCAAACCCTGCTTGAACAAGATCGCGATAAATCAACACTGGTCTTTATGCATCACCCGATGTTTGAAATTCCTGAGGCTCCGCGCAGCTTTCAGTTCGACAGCCGACAGACAGTGGAACGGTTTATTGAAATTCTGAACCAATATCCACAGGTTACAAACATCTATTGCGGCCATGCGCACCGCTATGGCAGCGGTATGATTGGTAAAGTGCCAGGCCGCTGCATCCCTTCAATTGCCGTTGATTTAAGGTTTGGTGAATATCCGGAAAAATATCGCAGCAAACCAATATTTGAGATTTACCAGCACTAGGTCATAGATATGATTATAAGAATGTGTAAATAATAAAACCAGCTACTGCCCATAACCAAAGGAAATTCTCGCGATGACCGAACTCGTGCCGCCCCATGGATCAAAAACACTCAAACCGCTTCTGCTGACAGGCGATGAGCGGCAACGAGAACTGGCACGCGCAGCAGAACTGAAATCCATACCGCTCACCACCCGCGAGATTTCCGATGTGTTCATGCTGGGGATGGGAGCCTATACGCCGCTTGAAGGCTTTATGGGTGAAAAAGACTGGCGCGGGGTTTGTGAGGATATGAAGCTGGAAAGCGGTCTGTTCTGGCCGATACCGGTAACGCTTTCAGCTGCCGATGAAGTGGCGGGAGCCATCGAAATCGGTGAAGAAATTGCTTTGTGCGATGGTGAAAGCGGTGAGATTCTGGCTACTATGAAAGTGTCGGAAAAATATTCCATCGACAAAGTTTTTGAGTGTAATTCAGTTTATAAAACCGATGATGAAAAACACCCCGGTGTGCAAAAGGTTCTGGCCCAGGAAAATGTTAATCTTGGTGGCCCGGTTAAAGCCCTTTCAGAGGGTGAATATCCGCAGAAATATGCCAGTCTTTATCTGACGCCGGAACAATCGCGCGCTGAATTCATCAAAAAAGGCTGGGCGCGCGCTGCCGCATTTCAGACTCGCAACCCGATGCACAGGAGCCATGAATATCTGGCCAAGATAGCCGTTGAAGTGACTGACGGCGTATTTATCCACCAGGTGCTAGGCGCATTGAAGCCCGGTGATATCCCTGCAGAAGTTCGCACCGCTGCCATTCAGGCAATGATTGATAATTATTTTGTACCCGGCACAGTAATCCAGGCGGGTTATCCCATCGAGATGCGCTATGCGGGACCGCGCGAAGCGTTGTTTCACGCGTTGATCCGCCAGAATTTTGGTTGTTCACACTTGATTGTCGGGCGTGATCACGCTGGTGTTGGCGATTATTACGGCCCGTTTGATGCACACAAAATATTTGATGAAATTCCGCAAGGCAGCCTGCAAACGCAAGCGTTAAAAATCGACATTACATTCTTCTGTAAAAAGTGCGACGGCATGGCAACGGCCAAAACCTGTCCTCACGATAAGAAAGACCAGATCTCGATTTCAGGAACTGAGCAGCGCGAAATGTTGTCTACGGGCGCGGAAATTCCGAAGGAATTTTCAAGACCGGAAGTCGTGGCTGTTTTGCGTGAATATTATAATAGTCGATAAAGCGTGAGCTGACTTCAGTCCCGGGTGACAATGCCAAAGCTCTGAAAACCCTTGTTCAGTTTAGGCTTTTTTGAGGACAGGACCCCGGACCTGACACCGGCCCAGCCGATTTCACCGCAAAGCCTGGCATATTCTATTTTTGGGCAACGGTTCATGATCACTTTCATTCCGGCATCTTGCGCCAGCCGGGCCGCTTCTTCATTTCGGATAGTTAATTGCATCCATATAACTTTTGGCAGCGACGAGAGCTTCAGGGCCTCTTTCACAATAAGTGTAACTGCTGCGGAATTGCGGAATATGTCGACCATATCCACCGGTCGGTCAATCGCTTCCAATGAGGCAAATGTCATTGCGCCACACATCTCGCGGCCTGCGTGACCCGGATTAACCGGTATTACATCATAGCCTTTTGAAAGCAGGTATTTGACAACAAAATAGGACGGGCGCGTATTTTTTGCACTGGCGCCAATAACAGCGATAGATTTTACCTCACCCAAAATCGTGCGGATATGGTTATCGCTATAGTCTTCCTGAATGTCCCCGCTCATAGTTCCCTGACCTTCTGGCGTAAAACAAACTTCTGGATTTTACCGGTGGAGGTTTTTGGAATTTCTTCAAACACAACTTTTCTGGGGGCCTTGAAGTGGGCCAGGTGTTCGCGGCACCATTTGATGACATCTGCTTCGCTCAAATCTGAACCTTTGGAGTTTACTTCAACAAAGGCACAAGGCGTTTCCCCCCATTTTTCATCTTCCATGGCAACCACAGCGGCGGTGTCTATACCCTCGTGTTTGTACAACACATCTTCAACCTCGATTGAGGAAATGTTTTCGCCACCGGAAATGATGATGTCTTTTGAGCGGTCTTTGAGCTGGATATAGCCATCCTCATGAATGACCCCCAGATCACCGGAATGAAACCAGCCGCCTTCAAACGATTCTTTGGTGGCGGATGGATTATTGAGATAACCCTTCATCACCACATTGCCACGGAACATGATTTCACCGATAGTTTCACCATCCATTGGCGTTGGCTGCATGGTTTGGGGATCGCGAACACTCAAACCCTCAAGGCAGGTATAACGCACACCCTGGCGCGCTTTCATTGCGGCTTGTGCGGGCAGATCAAGATCATTCCAGGCCTCATGCCAGTCATTTACCACGGCAGGGCCATAGACTTCAGTCAGCCCATAAAGATGGGTGACATTAAATCCGGCGTCTTTCATATCAGCCAGCACCGCTTCTGGCGGCGGGGCGGCGGCCGTAAAAAACTCGACTTCGCGCTGCAACTGGCGTTTGTCTTTTTCGTCAGCCGCCAGCAACGTTGACATAACAATAGGCGCACCGCACATGTGGGTGACATCATTATCGACAATCGCATCCCACATGGCTTTCTGGCGAACCTGGCGCAGGCAGATATGGGTGCCGGCGACTACCGACAAAGTCCAGTGGAAACACCAGCCATTGGCGTGAAACATCGGCAGCGTCCACAAATAGACCGCGTGTTTGGCCATTGAAGCGGTAAGCGCATTGCCCTGAGCCAGCAGGTAAGCCCCACGGTGACTGTAGACAACACCTTTTGGATTTCCGGTTGTGCCGGATGTGTAGTTGAGCGAAATTGCGTCCCACTCATCATCAGGCAGCAGCCATTGATAATTTTCATCGCCACCGGCAATGAATTCCTCATATTCCACATCTCCCAGCATTTCTCCGGTTTGCGGAAATTCCAGATCGTCGAAGGTAATGACAATCGGTTTTACTTTCGCCATTGCCAATGCCTCTTTGACAGTGGCAGAATATTCGCGATCGGTTATCAGCAGTTTTGTATCAGCATGATCTAGCTGGAAAGCAATGATTGCCGCATCAAGGCGGGTATTCATGGCATGTAGCACCGCGCCGCACATGGGAACGCCATAGTGAACATCCAGCATGGGCGGCGTATTGGATAACATTACTGATACCGTATCGTTCTTGCCGATGCCTTTTTGTGCCAGAGCCGAGGCCAGCTTCAGGCAGCGCGTATAAAATTCACGGTAGGTGGTTTTCGAATTTCCATGGACAACTGCAATATGATTGGGAAAAACCTCTGCAGAACGTTCAAGAAAGCCAAGGGGGGTTAACGGTTGATGGTTTGCGGCGGTTTTGTCCAGATTGGTGTCATAAGGGCTATGGCTCATATTAATCCTCTTAGCTGTCGGTCCATTTTGGTTTGCGTTTTTCGACAAACGCAGTTGTACCCTCACAGGCATCATTTTTCATCATGTTTTCGGCCATGACGTCCACTGTATAGCGATAGGCCTCGCCAAGGTCCATTTGTGCCTGGGTATAAAATGCCGACTTGCCGGTTTCTATTGTCATCATGGATTTAGACGCAATTTTTTCTGCCATCAGGTTGACCGCCCGGTCTATTTTGTTTTCCGCTACAACCTGATTGATAAGCCCGATCTGTTCAGCCCTGTGTGCGCTGATCATGTCGCCCGTCAGCAGCATTTCCATGGCATGTTTGTGAGATATATTTCGCGACAATGCCACCATTGGCGTTGAGCAGAACAGGCCAATATTGACGCCAGGCGTGGCAAACCGGGAATTTTCACTGGCGATTGCCAGATCACAGGAGGCAACCAACTGGCAACCGGCAGCTGAAGCAACACCGCGAACATCGGCAATTACCGGGCGCGGGTGGTTGACGATGGCCTGCATCAGTTTTGCGCTGTCACCCATTACCTCATGGAAATAGGCATTGCCACCATCTTCATGAGCGCGCGCATCGGCCATTTGTTTGAGATCATGACCAGCACAAAATGCCGACCCATTTGCTGCCAGCACAATCACACGTACCTGTTTGTTGTTTTTGGCATCCCTAAAAACGTTGCACAACGCTGATACCATTTCGACTGACAAGGCGTTGCGGTTTTGAGGGCTGTTCATCGTGAGATGCAAAACACCGCTATCCAGATTTGTCAAAACCAGAGAAGTCATGTTCTATTCCGCTGCCTGGCTTTTAGGCATTGCATGGGCATATTTTTTATAAAAATCTGCAAGCTGCAAGGCAATCAAGGCAGAATCATTTTCACTTTCAATCCGGCTCAATGCAGCCTCACCTATTTCGCTGGAAAGCCCCTTGCTGATTTTATGCCTGATAAGATCGCGCATGAATTCTACGGTAAACTCGGGATGAGGCTGATAGCTCAATGCGCTGCCCTGGTAAGCCAATGCTGCATTGGCGCAAAACTCTGAAGTCGCAATCACCCGTGCTTGTGGCGGCACCTCGACAATCTGGTCCTGGTGCAGGGCGAGCAGTTCAACCGGGTCGGCTACTCCCGCCATTGCATATTCGCCATGACCAATACCCCAGCCGCCGGGAAATTTTATAACTTTTCCGCCAAGAGCCTGGGCCATGATCTGATGACCAAAGCAAATTCCGGTAATCGGGACATTTGCAGCATAGGATTGCCGGATAAATTCTTCAAGCGGCGCAATCCACACATGTTCCTCATAGGCGCCATGCAGTGACCCGGTAACCAGCCAGCCATCGCACTCGCCAACACCGGAAGGAAATTGGTTGTCAACGACAAGATAGTTCTCAAATACAAAACCCTGACCTGCCAGCAGAATTGAAAACATATCGAAAAAACCGCCATGCTTTTTTTCAAGGGATTCTTCCAAATGGCCACATTGTAAAATGCCAATTTTCATCTGCGAATACCTTGTAATGGACCGAGTGAGGGAAACTGATTGGAACATTAAGAGAAATGCGTCAAGAAACACAAGTTATATCATGCTTCAACGCAGAAATTTCATGGTGATCATTCATCGCCATTAATAATTTGACCATTTGATAAATATTTTTTATACCTGAACTGCATTGTTTGTTTGCATGGGAGAGCAAACTCGTGCTTGATTTAGCCACCAAAAAAAACAGACCCACATCCGACCGGGAGGAAGATAAATGAAAAATATTATAAAATTGAACCGTCGCCGCTTTGTGCAATTAACAGGTGCGCTAAGCGCTTCTGCTCTGTTGCCAACAAATGCATTTGCCGCACCGATTAAAGCAGTCGGCATTTATACGCAGCCCATCCAGCAAAAATGGGTCGGGCGTTTGCATATGGCCCTTGATGCAGCACAAAAAGCAGGCACCGTTGAATATAAATATTCGGAAAAAGTTGCCAATACGGACTATGTTCGGGTGATGCGCGAATATGCGGAATCGGGAACACAGCTTGTTGTTGGCGAGGCTTTTGGCATTTCCAAGGAAGCGCGCAAGGTAGCTGATGATTATCCCAAAGTTGCATTCCTGATGGGAGACCCGTTCAAACCTCATAGCGAAAATTTTGCTGTATTTGACAATTATATTCACGAGCCTTGTTTCCTGATGGGCATGATTGCCGGTTCGATGACCAAGTCGAATAAAATCGGCATGGTTGGTGGCTATCCGATAGGTGAAGTCAATCGCCTGTTCCATGCCTTCATGAATGGCGCGCGCTCTACTAATCCTGATGTTCAATTCAAGGTGAACTTTATCGGTTCATGGTATGACCCGCCTAAAGCAAAAGAAGCAGCCTTCGCCCAGGTGGAAACCGGTGTTGATATTCTTTATGCCGAACGTGCCGGTGTGGTCGATGCTGCACGAGAAAAAGGCATTCTGGCTTTTGGTAATGTCAATGACATGAACAAAGAAGAAAACGGTACAGACGTGGTGGTTACCTCCGCGCTCTGGCACATGGAAAATGCCGTCAACCATGCTATTGAGCGGGTTGCTGCGGGGACATTCAAAGCCGAAGACTATAAAGAATGGACAATGATGACCAAGGGCGGCGCAACGCTTGCACCATATTATGAATTTGAAGACCGCATTGATGCGGGCATCAAAACCAAGGTTGCTGCATTGCAAACCGATATTCTGGCGGGTAAAACCGTCATTGAGATTATCGATGAAGAGCCAAAATCAACCTTCTAATCCAATTCAGGCGGCAGCGTTAAACCTGCCGCCTTTTTCTTGTTCGGGTTGGAACTTATGGCAAATCTCAAAATCAGTAATGTTACCAAACGCTTTGGATCGCTTGTCGCCAATGACGATGTTTCACTTGAGGTGAGCGAGGGCGAGGTTGTAGCTTTGCTTGGCGAAAACGGTGCGGGTAAAACCACGCTGATGAATATTCTCTTTGGCCACTATGTGGCCGATGAGGGCACGATTGAAATTGATGGAGTGACCCTGCCGCCGGGCTCTACCGATGCCGCTATCAAGGCAGGCGTCGGCATGGTGCATCAGCATTTTACACTTGCCGATAATATGAGTGTTCTTGAAAACATCATGTTGGGCACTCAAAGCCTGTGGTCATTGAAATCGACAGTCGGCAAAGCACGGCAAAAAATGGAGGACCTGGCGAGCGAATACAATCTGCATGTGAACCCGGATGCGGGTATTGCGGATTTATCCGTTGGAGAACGCCAGCGCGTGGAAATTCTCAAGGTGCTTTATCGCGGTGCAAAAATACTCATTCTTGATGAACCCACCGCAGTATTAACCCCGGCTGAAACCGACCAGCTACTGGCTAATCTGAAAAACATGGTGGCCTCGGGAATGTCGATTATCTTCATCTCCCACAAGTTACACGAGGTGCTGGCTATCTCTGACCGCGTTACCGTATTGCGCCACGGGGCGATGGTTGGAGAAATCGCCACCAGGGATGCTGACAAGGCTATTCTGGCCGAAATGATGGTCGGGCGCAAAGTCACCCGGCCAAAGGCACAAATACTTGAGGCCGGTGAAAGCGTGCTGGAACTGGAGAATATTTGCGTTGCCAAAAAAGATGCAAAATTGCTGAGCGATGTTTCGCTGACAATTCGCTGTAACGAGATTGTTGCGATTGCCGGAGTGGCCGGCAATGGCCAGCGTGAACTGGCGGAACTGCTTAGCGGCTTGCGCTCCTGGGACAGTGGAGAATTCAGATTTGAAGGCAGTGCAGTAACGCACCCCAGTGCGCGAAAATTTTTGACGTTGGGTTTTGGTCGTATTCCAGAAGACCGCCATCATACCGGCACAGTGGGCGAAATGACCGTATGGGAAAATCTGCTTTCTGAAAAACTTGGCCAGGCACCGATGTGGAAATATGGCAAATTCATTGACTTTGCCGCCAGTCGTAAAAAGGCGGCAGAACTCATTGAGCAATTTGATATTCGCTGCAATTCGATGGAAACCCCGGCGCGACTGCTTTCGGGTGGCAATATGCAAAAACTCATTCTTGCCCGAACCCTGACTGCAAGCCCCCGTTTCATTTTAGCCAACCAGCCCGTGCGTGGATTGGACGAAGGGGCGATTGCCTTTGTTCATGAGCAATTGCTTGAGGCGCGCAAAAATGGCGTGGGGATCTTACTGATATCCGAAGACCTTGATGAAATTTTTTCCATCGCCGACCGGGTTGCGGTTATCTATCACGGGCGTATCAGCCCGCTTCTTGATGTGCGAAAAACCAATATCCGACAGATTGGCGCAATGATGGGTGGCGATATGAAGGCGGTAGCATAGATGCAGATTGAACCGCGCGAAAATATCTCACCCTGGCGCGTGGTGCTGGCTCCGGTTACAGCAATTGGCGTAGCGTTTTTTCTATGTTCATTTCTGATTGCATGGACCGGGGAATCTATTCTGGAAGCCTATGGATTTTTATTCAAAGGCGCATTTGGTTCGCGCTTTGCTCTGTCTGAAACGCTCAATCGCGCAACGCCGCTGATATTCACCGGCCTCGCGGCGGCAGTGGCATTTAGAGCAAAATTCTGGAACATCGGCGCAGAGGGGCAACTCTACTTTGGTGCGCTGGCGGCAACCCTGGTGGGAACAGGCGCAATCAATCTGCCACCCATATTGATGGTGCCGTTTTTGTTTGTTGCGGGGGCATTTGCCGGTGGCCTGGCATTGCTTGGTCCGGTGTTTTTAAAAACCGTGTTGAAGGTTGATGAAGTGGTGACAACATTGCTGCTCAATTTTGTCATCCTGCTGTTTATAAATTACCTGCTTGAAGGGCCGCTTCGCGACCCCATGTCGATGGGCTGGCCCCAGGCGGCATCGGTTATTGATGCGGGTGTTTTACCTGCATTGATGGAACGTACACGTTTGCATATCGGGTTTCTTGTAGCCATCGGGGCAGCTATATTTGTCTGGGCACTGATGCGTTTTACCATCTGGGGCTATGAAATCCGTGCCGTTGGTGCCAATGCCACGGGCGCACGTTTCGCTGGTATCAGCATCAACAAAACCGTGTTTCTGGTGGCGATGTTATCTGGGGGACTGGCAGGCATGGCTGGCATAACCGAGACTGCCGGCACCAAAGGCTATCTTACGCTCGACCTCTCTCCGGGCTTTGGTTATTCGGGCATCGCCGTTGCCATGCTGGCTAATCTCAATCCTCTGGGCGTGGTAATTTCAGCAATATTTCTGGCAGGAATTTATGTGGGCGCTGATTCCATGAGCCGTGCTGTCAATATTCCCACCTATATTGCCGATGTTCTGGTGGCGCTCAGCGTGCTCAGTGTATTGGTGTCACTGATGTTTGTGCAGTTTAAAGTGAGGTGGCGCTGATGGATTGGCTGGAACTATTCCTCTCCGCCGGGTTTTGGGCTGCAACCCTTCGCATTGCTGCACCATTGATATTTGGCACCATCGGAGAGCTCATCTGCGAACGCGCCGGAGTGCTAAACCTTGGCATCGAAGGCATCATGACGATGGGGGCGATGGCTGGTTGGATGTGGGTTTTTCAAGGGGGCAGCTTGTGGGGAGCGGTGATGTTTGCTGCTTTTGTCGGTGCGCTGTTTGGCCTGCTGCATGCAATATTCGTTGTTCATCTGGGCCTGTCTCAGCATGTGTCAGGCATTGGCATAACCCTGCTGGCTTCTTCACTCAGCTATTTTCTGTTCCGCATGATTTTACCCGATTCAACGACACCGCCAAAAATTGAAGCCTTCAAGCCGATTGATATACCGGGCCTTTCTGACATTCCATTTTTTGGTGAAGCGTTTTTTTCCCATACACCCATGACTTATCTTGCGCTGGCGATTATTCCCGTAGCAATTTACATCCTCTACCGCACGCCCATCGGGCTGGCGACACGCATGGCCGGGGAAAATCCGGTGGCACTGGAGGCTCAGGGCATCAACGTACTGGCAGTTCGAACCGGTGCGGTGATGGTGGGTTCAGCCCTGATGGCGGTGGGCGGTGCTTATCTTACCATTTCGGCCTTTGACGCATTCTTCTTCGGCATGATAAACGGGCGTGGCTGGATATGCATTGCCCTGGTAATTTTTGCATCATGGAAACCCGGTCGCGCCTTGCTGGGTGCTTTGCTGTTTGCCGGACTTGATGCTTTTCAGGTGCGCGCTCAGCAATTGGCCGGTGGGGATATTCCTTACCAGTTTTTCCTGATGCTGCCTTATCTGCTATCCATTGCAGCAATGGTAGTCATCGCCAAACGTATGCGTTACCCGCAGGCATTACTGCAACCGTTCCGGCGCGGTGACAGGATTTAGGAGTTATAATATGCTCGATTTAATCGTTCAGAATGCCAGGCTCGGCGACCGTCAAGATGTTTGCGACATTGGGGTGAAAGATGGCAAAATCGCCATTATCGAAAAGAATCTCAGCGGCAAAGCCACCAGGACAATAGATGCGCAAAACCGCTTTGTAACGCCGCCGTTTGTAGATAGCCATTTTCATCTCGACTCCACCTTGTCCTATGGCCAGCCGCGTATCAACCAGTCCGGCACATTGCTTGAAGGCATCGCGCTATGGGGTGAACTCAATCCCACGCAAACAGTGGAAAATTTTCATGCCCGCGCCATGGAATTCTGCCAATGGTCGATTGCCCGGGGCGTGTTGGGTTTGCGCTCTCACGTGGATGTCACCGATGAACGTCTGCTGGCTGTTGAAGCCCTGCTTGATGTGCGTGAAAAGATGAAACCCTATATGGATATTCAGCTGGTGGCCTTCCCCCAAAACGGCTATCTGCGCTCGCCTGGCGCCAAACAAAATCTCGCGCGTGCGCTGGATATGGGTGTCGATGTGATCGGCGGTATTCCGCATTTTGAGCGCACCATGAAAGATGGCGCTCACAGCGTTCGCCAGCTTTGCGAAATTGCCGCTGAAAAAGGCCTGCTGGTTGATATGCACTGTGATGAAAGTGACGACCCGCTGTCGCGCCATATCGAAACATTGAGCGCTCAAACCACCCGTCTTGGCCTGGAGGGCAGAGTTACCGGTTCGCACCTGACATCAATGCATTCGATGGACAATTATTACGTGTCGAAACTGATGGCGCTGATGGGTGAGGCCGACATGCAGGTAGTGGCCAATCCGCTGATTAACATCACCCTGCAGGCGCGCCACGATACCTATCCCAAGCGCCGGGGTATGACGCGTATCAAGGAACTGATGGAGGCGGGCATTAATGTGGCGTTCGGCCATGATTGTGTGATGGACCCCTGGTATTCATTAGGCTCCCACGACATGCTGGAAGTAGCGCATATGGGATTGCATGTGGGTCAGATGACCAGCGTTGAGCAGATACAAAACTGCTTTGATGCAGTGACCATCAATGCGGCAAAAGTCATGCAACTGGAAAATTACGGCATTGCACCGGGTAACAATGCCGATTTTGTCATTCTTGATTGTAATTCAGCATTTGATGCTATCAGACTGCGCCCGGCGAGGCTTTATGTGGTTCGACGCGGTAAAGTGATTGCCAGCACAGCTCAGGCAAATCCGACGGTGTTTATTGATGGTGGAGAAACCACAATTGAATTCACTATTGGTGCAACAAAATAATACCCGCCGCCGGGTTAGGCAGCGGGTTTTTTAGTTTTTATCAGGCTCTTATTTAACCAGCCAGAGCATATCCAGCGGGTGCTTTTTCTTGCCTGCATCCTCACCAATCAGCAGACTGCCATCGGCCATGGCGAGAATATTGTCCGGGTTGGCAGGTAGATTGACATCGCATTTGCCATCTTCGATGGTTTTGCCAATGACATAGGGGTCAAGGCGGGTGATGTTAAAATCTGCTCCCGTCGTTGCCACGTAAACGCCACCGCAATCCTCTTTATCAAGCGCGATATCGCCACCCTTGGTTTCGTCTCGCTCACCGGTGGCCCAATCAGGGTCCCCCCAGACTTTGTCCATGGTCCATGAGAGCGAGGATGCGCCTACATATACCTTGTTGCCATAGGAAGTGATGCCTTCCAGTTTGTCCCACTCATTGGTGGCACCAAGGGCTGCAGCTGCACGCCTGCTTTCAAGAAAGGCCGGGCGGTCATCCTTATAAGAACCTACAGTTCCATCGCCATTAATATCTTTACCCGAGCGTGCTTCAGCCCAGTCGGAGACATCTTGCGTTGAGATGTAGTTTGACTGACCCTCCACATAATCCGATACTTTTACATCGTCATATTCAGCAATCCATTTGCCAATCCGGGCATTGTTGGAGTGGGCCAGCATTATCCATTCAACATTGAACCCGGTTCGTTGCGGATCACTGGTGGCGTCCTGGGTGAGTTTGGCTGCATATAGTGTGCCGGCACTCAGATCGCCCTTGTTATCAGCAACGAACTTGAACAATACGCCGCCTGAAGCCGTGTTGTATTTGGTATTATATTTGCCTGAATCATCATCACTCATATAGATGGTTTTCATGTCAGGCATAATCGCCACCGTTTCATGGCTGAACCGCCCGGCTGCATAATGTTTGACATATTCCATGCCCTGCTCGGATGCAGCATTGTTGATTTCAAACATATAGCCATAACGATAGGGGTTGGCCATTTTTCCCAGATACTGGCTCATGTTTTTTGGCTTGATATAGGTAATATCATTGCCGCCCCTAAAGCCGGCTCTTTCATCCGCATCGTAATTGTCAGGGTGGTTCCACACAGCCGTATTGTAGAAGAAATATTCCTCAGACAATAAAGGCGTGCCCCAGGGCGATACAGTACCTGAACAAAGGACAAATCCGCCGTCAATGGAACTCAAATCCATCATTGATGACTTGCTTAAATCAGCCTGCCATTTGCCATCTTCACGATTGAGCATCAGGCGACTGACAGCGCTGGCACCATTGCGCCCGGCACCTTCCCATGCGGTATAAAGATAGGCCTTGTTGGCGCCAATCGGAATGAACCCGTTAAAATCAGGTGCGTTTGAAACATACATCAGATTGCCGGCGACATCATAAACGCCACCGAATTTTTTGCCGTCACCCAAATCATCTCCAGCTTTGGCGAAAGTAACATAGGTGCCGCCGGTGGAATTTACCCGGTCACGCTCGCCATCACCGGGCATTGGCATGCCGGGACCGTTGAAAGTCCGGCTGTCAAAACCGTGCAAATAGCCAACAAGAGCCGGCTTCGCATCATCCTTGAAAGTATTTTTACCTCCAGGGTGTTGGGCGTTCAAAAACAGTTCACCAAGGCCATTTGCGCTCAATCCGGTGACTTCCGCACCGGCGGGCATTGTGGCAATGCGAGTGATCGACATGTTTTGTGAAAAGGCGGGGGTTATAGCCAGGGTCGCAACGCAAAACATTGTCGAACCGAGCAGAACAGATTTATAGCTCATGACATTCTCCCAGGTTATGTTGTTGATGGGGGAATGGTACTCCTCAATTTTCAAACTGGAAAGCTTTGAGTCACTTTTTTGTCATCACAATTTTTGAGGCTAAGGATCAATCGCCTTCGGAGTTAAATGAAAATGAAAGTGGTGCCCCCACACGGACTCGAACCGCGGACCTATTGATTACAAATCAATTGCTCTACCAGCTGAGCTATAGGGGCTAAAACCGAATTGGTTCTGGTTGATTTTGATTATCAGAAAATAATTGCTTGTCCAACACAAATTATCGATTTTGAGAGGTATATAGTGCTGGCCGTTTACCATTTGTAAACTATAAACTTGCGCACGCTGCGGGCTTTGGTAGGATGGGACCAGATGTGGCGTCGCGCAGGGGAGTGCGCATTGGCTGGTCGCGGGACATTTCGGCGGCATGGTAGAATGAGACGCTTATGTCAAAATCGGATAAAATTAACTCACGTCGATCAATTCTGAATGTTTTTGCGCTTTCAGGAATGTTGTCTGGTGCTGCCTCATTGATGGTCACGGGAATTGTTGCCCAGGCTCATGCAGGCAGTGACCGCATGAATTATAGTTCCAGCAGTGCAAAATACAAAAGCGGCAAGGTCACCACTTCCGTTTCACGTGGTTACAAACAAAAAACAATTTCTGGAATAAAATACTCGGGAAGCAGCTCAATATCTCGCCAGTTGCAAACCAAAACATTGAACTATCCGAAGATTCAATACAATGGACCTTTGGTGATTAAGGTTCCGCCTGCTCATTCGCGCAAGGGTTTAAAGGCACGTAATAGGTTAAAGGTTATTTCAATCGACAGTCGAAATCCAATGCGGGGTCTTGATGAAAAGATTATTGATGATGGGCCAGGGGGAGTGCGGATAATTTATTACAATGAAAACAGGTGTAACAGTGGTTTTGATTGTGTCATTCGCTTGGGGAATTCGGATTCTGCCCCTAAGATAATTGTTGTTGGTCCAAAGCGTGATAGGGGTAGCGGCGGCCCGCTTATTATCTATCCGCCGTCCTGATCCGGCTTCATTTAATGGTCGGTATTTTGACCAACAATATAGAGAGCCAGTGCGGCAGCGTTTGACACATTGAGTGATTTGATTTTGCCAGGCATATCCAATCGCGCCAATGTCGAACAGGTTTCGCGGGTTTTTTGTCGTAACCCCCGGCCTTCTGCACCCAAAACCAAAGCCACCGGCAGGGCGGAATCGATCGAACTTTCCAGTTTCCGGGGCCCCTCACTATCCAATCCAATGGTCTGATACCCCTGGGAATTGAGATTGCTGATGGCTTTTGACAGATTGCTGACTTCAATCAGATCAATCAGGTCCAGGGCGCCGGAAGCGGATTTGGCAAGAATTGCTGTTTGTGGTGCTGAACTGCGAACCGTGGTGACCAGCGCTTCTACACCCATGGCAACACAAGAACGCATGATAGCGCCTACATTATGGGGATCGCTTATCTGATCAAGAATAACAACTCTGGCACCGGGCTGCAATTCATCAAGGCTCTTTGCCGGCAGTGGATCGCATTCCAAAACAGCCCCCTGGTGTACAGCTTCACCGCCTACCATATTATCCAGATCGCGAGGGGTGACTTCAAATATTTCCAGCCCGGCGGAATTTGCAATCTGCTTTTCAAGCCGGTGGAAGGCGTTTTTTGTTACCAGCAGTCTGTGCTTTTTGCGCGCAGGATTATTCAACGCCTCAGTGAGCGTATGAATGCCAAACAGGCGCAGCCGTTCCGGCTTTGCGGCACTGTGCGGTTTATTGGAAAATACTTTTGAACTGCGGGTCTTGTGTCGGGAGGATTTGTTTTTCACGGCTGTTTCAGGCGCTCCGCGTTGAATATCACT